>DATJLY010000249.1:0-7074 GCA_035509095.1 Allostellaceae bacterium
TCAGCGCTTGCTCGCCTCGCCCGGGTTTGACGGGCTGGTCGCAGGCACAAACCACAACGATGGGCTAGCAGGTCACTGACCGACAACATCACCTAGCGGAGGGAGGAGGCAAATCACCATTGCCTCCTCCTTTTTTGCTGCGTGAAGCATAGGTGTGCTTCACCTACCAATTGCTCCTCATCCGATAAGGAGACGAGCCGCCGCTTTCCGGATCATAGGGATTGTAGTCGCGATCGGGGTTGTAGGGGTTGCCGCCATAGCCATAGCTTGAACCGCCTTGCGGGTAGGCACACCCGCCGAGCGTCGGCCCGCCCAGCATCAGCACGGCCATCGCAAGCAAGAGGGAGCCTCTGCACAGCCGGCCAAACATCATCTCGCTCACCGCTTGCCCTTCCTTTCGACGCCCGACGCCTGCGGCCGCGGTCTAGGTGACGCGGACGCCATCCATCACTTAGGCAGGAATTCCTCGGTGTAAAGCTTCGCCATGTCGGGCGGCGTGTCGAGGAGCTTCAGATCGGCGAACGAGCGCTTCAAGGTGGCGAGCGTGTCCGCGTCAAACCGTCCATCGAGATTGAACATGGGCAAGGTGATGTCGAACTCGCGCGCCTCGATCGGCTCGGGAAGGCCGGTCATCTTGGCTGCGATCGTGATCGACCGGTCGCGATCGGCGCGCATGAACCGGACCGCATCGAACCAGGCCAGGATGAAGCGCCGGATCGCGTCGGGATTTTTGGCGATGAGCGTCTTCGTCGCGAAGATCGTCGAGCCACCGAGACTGCCCGCGAACGAAGCGACCGGCGCCAGGAGGCGGCCGGTCCCGTCCGCCTCCATCTGGAACGCGAGCGCGGTCGAGACGATCGCCGCGTCGACCTGATCGGTCCTGAGCGCGGCGATGTCCGCCGCCGCATCGCCGCCGATCGTCACCGGCGTGACGCCCTGGGGTCCCCAGCCGCGCTGGCGCGCAAGCTCGAGCGCCAGCCAATAGGTCAGCGACGTCGTCGACGTGACGCCGATCCGGCGGCCTTTGAGGTCGTCGAGCGTCTTGGCGGGCGAATTCGCCGGCACGGCGACGCCGATGAAAAGAAGCGGCCCTGCGCCGTTGCAGACGGCAAGCTCCGGCGAGCCTTTGGCGATGAGCGCCAGATCGGTCCCGGCGCCGACCCCGAGATCGAGGCTTCCCGCCGCCATCGCCTGATGCAGCTTGGCGCCGCCGCCGAAATCGATGATCTCGGCCGTGATGCCGTGCTTGGCGAAGAACCCCTCCTGCTTGGCGACTTCGAGCGGCACCATGGTCGCAGCGTTGGGGACGGCCTTGCCGACCCTCAGCAGATCGGCAGCATGGCTCGGCGGCACGGCGGCGACCGCCATCACGACCATCACAGCTAGGATACGCATCAATCCTCCCGGGCGTTTTGCGCAATTGTCATCGAGTGTCGGGCGGCCGTCGAGAGCCGCGGCAAAATCGCCCATTTGGCGCTTGGAACCGCGAGATTCCACGCCTTCCCTAGGCCCCGGTAACGACGGTTTAACAAATGGGGCGCAAATCTGTTGATGAAGGGAAGACGGGAACGGTTCCCATGACAGCAGCGGCCAGGACGATCGCATTCACGGGCTTGCCGGACTCGGCCGAGGAACGGCGCGCCCATCTCGTCTGGGGCGGCGTGCTGCAAACGGTCCGCGGGCCGGTTCCCTGTCGCGTCGCCGATCTGTCACGCGGCGGGGCGCGGCTTTCGGTTGCCGCGGACATCGCGGTCGGCCAGGCCGTCACCCTCGTCGTCACCGGCATCGGGACCTTCCGCGGCGCGGTCATCTGGGCCGATACCGGGGAGCTTGGCCTCGCCTTCGCCGCGCCCGCGAACGCCACCGCGGCCTGACTTCGCGCCGTTAGCACCCCTGCGCTAGACTCGCCTCGCTCGCAAGCGAGGGAGGATAAAGCATGGCGAAAATGACCGGCGCCCAGGTGTTGGCCCAGATGTTCGGCGATTACGGCGTCACCCATATCTTCATGGTGCCCGCCGTCCTGCGCCGATCTCTCGCCGAGATGGAGCGGCAGACCGGCATCAAGCGCATCCATGCCCATGGCGAGAAAGCCGCCGTCTATATGGCGGACGCCTACGCGCGCGTGTCGGGACGGCCCGGCATCTGCATGGCGCAGATCATCGGCGCGCTCAACATCGCCGCGGGCTTGCGCGATCCCTGGCTCGCCCATTCGCCGGTGATCGCGATGACCGGCGGGCGCGAGGCCCGCACCAAGTTCCGCAAGGTCTACCAGGAGATCGACGACATGCCGTCGTTCGAGCCGGTGACCAAGTTCAACGCCACGGTCGACGACGTCGCGCGCTTCCCCGACATGCTGCGTCAGGCGTTTCGCGCCGCCGTCTCGGGCACGCCGGGCCCGGTGCATCTCCAGTTCCGCGGCAATGAGGGCCAGATCGACGCCGAGGAGGCCGAGATGGAGGCGCTCGCCGAGCCCCTCTTCGCGCGCGTGCCGCCGTTCCGGCCCGAACCTTCTCGCGACTCCGTGATGGCCGCGCTTTCGGCGCTCGCGGCGGCCGAGCGTCCCGTCATCGTGGCGGGCGGCGGCGTGCGCGCCTCGGGCGCGGGCCGCGAGCTGGTGGCGCTTGCGGAAAAGCTCGCCATTCCCGTCGCCACCTCTCTCAACGGCAAGGACTCGATCCTCGGGACCCACCCGCTCTCGGTCGGCGTCGTCGGCAGCTATTCGCGCGAAAGCGCCAACCGCATCGTCGCCGAGGCGGATCTCGTCTGCTTCATCGGCACCGAGACGGGCGGCATGACCACGCATTTCTGGGCGGTGCCCAAGATCGGCGTCAAGGCCATCCAGATCGATATCGAGCCGCAGGCGATCGGCCGCAACTATCCGCTGGTGGCCGCGGTGCAGGGCGACGCGAAGGCGACCCTGGCCAAGATGGTGGAGCATGCCGACGGCGCGAGCGCCGCCCGGCGCGCACCCTGGACCGCGCGGGCTCGCGCCCTGTGCGCCGAGTGGCAGGAGAAATATCGCCCCTACCTTACGTCCGAGGCCTGGCCGATCCGGCCCGAGCGGCTGTGCCACGAATTGACGCACCACATGCCCGGCAATGCGGTCGTGGTTGCCGATACCGGCCATGCCGGCATGTGGATGGGCGGGTTCTTCGATCTGCTTCATCCGGGACAGAGCTATATCCGCAGCGCCGGCCATCTCGGCTGGGCGTTCCCCGCCGGACTGGGTGCCAAATGCGGCGCGCCCGACCGGCCGGTCGTCGTCTTCACCGGCGATTCCGGCTTCTGGTACCACATCGGCGAAATCGAGACGGCGGTGCGCTGGAAGCTCAACACGGTGACGGTGGTCAACAACAACGACGGCGGCAACCAGTCGAAGCGCGGCTTCGACCGCGCCTATGGCGGCAACCCCACCGATCAGTCGCGCGAGTTGTGGACCTTCACCAAGGTGAATTTCGCGCGCGTCGCGGAAGAGATCGGCGCCATCGGCATCCGCGTCGAGCGCGCCAGCGAATTCGCGGGCGCTTTCGAGCGGGCGCTCGCTGCCGACCGGCCGGTCGTGCTCGACGTCGCCACCGACCTCAACGTCGCGGCGCCGCTCGCGGGGTGATGGGCTAGGCGGCGAAGTCCCGCATCAGCTCGATGCCCTTTGACGCGAAATAGCCGTTGGCGAACCGCGTCGTTCCGATGAAGTGCAGGAATTTGGCCTTGTGCTGCCATTCCGGCGAATCATCCGGCGAGAAGGTGCGATATTGCGGATGCGGCAAGACGACGGGATTGGGCGAATTCGCCACCGCGTAGTTGGAACCGACCTGCTCGCTGCCCCATTCGCGCCAGCGCGCGCCCATCATCTCGTCCATGCGGGTATGGAACTCTTCGAGTCTGGACCGCTCGAACCCGCCTTTGGCGAACCCCGCAAAGCCCGAGGAGCCGCGGATATATTTGACGGTGTCGCAATCGGGGAGCCGGTCGAAAAAGGTTTCGGCCGCGATCGTGATGTGGCCGGTATCCATTTTGCGCCCCTCTTCCGCGATCCGCCGCAAGGTCGTGATGCGCGGGAACGGCCAAAGGTCGCTGTAGGTGAATGACCGGTTCTCTTCGACGCATGCGGCAACCTCGCTGATATCGGTCCCGCACGCCAAGATATCGGCATCGACCTGGATCGCAAATTCATCGCGCGAGATGTCCAGGAGATGGACGAGCCGCTCCCAGGTGCCGCCGCGCTGACAGGCGCCGGTCGGGAGGCTCTCGAGCGGCACGAGCTCGATCCCGTCGAAATGCTCGCGCAGCAGATCGCGCAGCGCGGGCGGCATGGTGTGGGCGAAGATCGCTTTGAGCTTTCCCCGCTTGAGCCGCGAGTAGAACGACTTCATTCCGAGTATGTACATGAGCACGTGATCGTTTCCGACCATGCTGCAAATGGTCAGCGGCCCGTCGACGATGCGGATCGGCCGTGTCTTCGTGATCCGGCGAATCCGACGGTTGAAGTTGAAGGCCTTGATGTCACGCCGCAGTCTATACAGCATCGTCCCGCGCCTCGTTCCCGAGCCATCGAGTGTACACGCGATTTGTTAACCAACCGCTCAATCCCCTGCATTTTGCTCAGAACCGCGCGATGCGAGCAAGGGCGCCACCGGTCCGGGACGCCGCAGCTTGATCGCCGAACGGCCCGGATTTAGGCTGCGCGCACCGTGGCAACCATCACCCGCCCCGCGCCCGCGCCCTTGCCGCCGCTCATCCGGTGGAAATTCGCGTGGATCTTCGTGGCCGGTATCGTGCTCCTGATTGTCACCATCAACAGCGAGAAGTTCCTGCCGTCTCAGACGTCGCTGTGGCTTCTCAATTGGGTGCACGTATTCTTCGGCTTGTCCTGGACCGGCATCGATCTGTTCATGGGCTTCCTGCTCGGTCCGATCCTGAGGCGGCTCGACCCGAGGCTTCGGCGCACCGTCAGCCAGGAGCTTTCGGCGCGGTTCTTCTGGATCTTTCCCATGCTGTCGACGGTCACGCCGACCGCCGGCTGGGAACTCGCCCGCCGGCTGGGATATCTCGACGTGCCCTACCCCGGCTTCTACTGGGTCGAGGCGGCGGTCGTCCTCGTCATCGTGATGGCATTCTTCGGAATCTGCATCCTGGCGCCAGTCAATTTGTGGGTGCTGTGGGAGACGCGCAAGCCCGAGCCCAACATGGCGCTGGTGCAGAAGCTGATGCGCGTCTACCTGGCCATAACGGCGCTCGAAGCGGTGCTTCAGCTCTCGACCATCGTGATCATGACGAGATTCCGGCTGGGCATATAAGCGCCTTGCTACTGGGTGCCGCCGCCGGACGTGGCGTCGCCCCGGATTTGGCGGTTGACGGCATTCTCCTGCGAATTGAACGTGTGCTGCTCGACATTGGTGATGTGGCCGCTATCGTGGCGCGCCGCCACCCGTTCCTCGTGGCGGATGCCGCGGTCTTCCCGGTGCAGCGCCACCGCCTGTTGCGGCGTGATCTTGCCGTCCTTGCGCTCCCTATGGATGCGCTCGGCCTGACGATTGAGGCGATGGTTCACCTCGACGCGGCGGGGGTGATGAGCCTGCCATTTCGTCTCGGCCTGGGCGCCGGCGGCGGTACCGGCGGCAAACAAAGCGGCGAGCGCGAGGCTCGCGACTTTCTGCGCGATGGACATGGTGTCGATGACTCCAGCGATGGATCGGTTCGCGCCGGACGCTAGCGACGCCATCGAGAAGAAATCGTTAGGGAGCTTCATCCATCGCCGCCAAATCGGGCGAAAGTCGCGACGGATTTGCGGCAACGCCTATTTGATCGCGAGCGGGTTCACCGGCGATCCGACCGCACCCGTGACCGGCAGCGCCGGCGCCACGAACATGAACTCATAGCGCTTGTCGCCGGCGCAATCCGTCGCGAGCTCCGCCATCCAGAAAATCTCGCCGACGGTGAGGCCCATGATCGGGATCGAGATCCAATGCCAAGGCTGCGCCGCTTCGTCGGTCTCGTTGGGCCGCACCTCGACGCCCCACGTGTCGGTGGCGATCGCCGCCACCTCTTTCTTGTGAAGCCAGTCGAGCGTTTCGAACGCGAGCCCCGGCGCGTCGCCGCCGGGATAGCCGTCCCAGTTGTCGGCCTCGACCTTGGCCTCGATCTGGCCGGTACGGACGAGAAGGAAGTCGCCGCGGCGGATCGGCGCGCCGAAATGCCGTTCGGCGCGGTCCAGGATCTCGCACGTGATCGCGAAGCCGTCGGGCAGATATTTCTCGCCGAGCATGCGCGGGATGTCGAACAGCACGCCGCGCCCCACCATCCGGTCGCGCGTCTGCTCGATGCCGCATTTCTGCGCGCCGCCCGACGTCACGGTGCGGCAGTCATAGCCGTTCCACATGTGGTCGCCATAAAAGATGTGGCCCAACCCGTCCCACTGCGTGCCGCATTGCATCGGCATGATGATGATATCGTCGGCGCCCCTGATCTTGCGGTGATCGAGCACGCCGGAATAAGCGTCGGTGCCGGTGCGCAGCATCACATGGATGGGATTGAAGCGGCCGATCGAGCCATAGCTGCTCTTGGCGCCCTGCGGCCCGCGATGATCGAAGGCGAGCGCCAACGACATGACCTTGCCCTTCTGCACCAGCCGCGCCGCGGCGACAATGTCCGCCGGCGTTGTGAAGTTGAGCGTGCCGATCTCGTCGGCAGCGCCGAAGCGGCCCCAGTTCTTGAGCCGGTCCGCCGCCGCCCGGATATCGGCCATGGTGAGCTTCCGGGTCGCCTCGGGCATCCTTGCCTCCCCAAAATGGTTTCCGCGATCCTAGACAAAGCTTAATCGCGGCGAAACTCCGGCGCGGCGCGCTTGAGCGCCGCGAGCGCACGGCGCGTATGAAGAGCAAGGCGCATCAGGCTCGGAAGCTCATGGGGAGCGGCGATGAGCGCTCGCAGCACCGGCAGCACCGCCGCGCGGCCCTCTTTGTCGAGGCCGACGAGTGCGGCTCGCGGCAGACGAAAATCCGCCGGATCGGCGATGGCGCGCAGGACCAGAAACGGCCGCGCGAGGCGCCGCGCCGCGGCCGCTGCCACGCCGCT
>DATJLY010000250.1:0-6371 GCA_035509095.1 Allostellaceae bacterium
AGCAAGAGGCGGCCGAGGAAGACGCCGCGAGCTAGCCTAGCGGCCGCGCCAAGAGGCGATGGTGACCGCCACGTTGGCAATGCCGATCGCCAGGAAGATGCTGGTGATGCCGAGCCCCGCCGCCAGCATGGCGGCGCTCAAGACCCCCGCCACGGTCATGAACAGCGCGTTCATGATGTTGTTCGCGGCAATGACGCGGGCGCGATAGTCCGGCTCGCTGCGCGCCTGCATCGCGACATAGAGCGGCACGCAATAAAATCCGCCCGAGAGCGCGATCCCGACCAGGTCGACGACGATTCGCCAATGCTGCGGCGACGAGAGGAACTCGGCGGCGCCCATGAGCCCGTCGCCGGAGCCGAAGAGCCGGCCGCCCAGCCAGAAATCGAGCCCGAACAGCATCAGCCCGGTCGCCCCCACCGGCACCATGCGCAAGCTGACCTCGCCGCGCTGCAGCCGCCCCGCCAGCATCGAGCCGGCGCCGATCCCGATCGAGAACAGGGTGAGGAACAAGGTCACCACCTCGTTGTTCGCGCCCAGCACGGCTTTGGCGTAGTTCGGGAACTGCGCCAGATAGGCGATGCCGAGGAACCAGAACCACGAGATCCCCAAAAGCGGCATGCGCAGCCGGGGCGAGCCGAAGGCGTGGCGCAGGATGCGCCAGGTCTCGGTCGCGATGTTCCAATTGATCCGGAGGCCGGTATCGCCCTCGCGCGCGCGGGGGACGAAAAAGCTCGCGATCCACCCAAGCCCTGCCATGGTGAGAAGCGCCGCGCTCACGATCGCGCCGCCATGCGGGGCGAGGATCAAAAGGCCGCCGGCGATCGTGCCGATAAGGATCGCAAGGAACGTGCCGGCCTCGATGAGCGCGTTCCCGCTCATCAGCTCGCTCTCGTCGAGAAGCTCGGGAATGATCGCGTATTTCACCGGGCCGAAGAACGTCGCCTGAATGCCGAGGCCGAACAGCACCGTCATCTGGTAGACGATGTTGTGGAACGCGAACCCCGCCGTGGCAAGGATCATCACGCCGATCTCCCACAGCTTGATGACCCGCACAAGGTGCTGCTTCTCGAACTTGTCGGCGATCTGGCCCGCGGTCGCGGAAAAGAGGAAATAGGGGGCGATGAAGATGGCGCCGGCGATGGTGACGAGAATCTCGCTCGTCCGCGCGTTCGACGTGTCGCGATAGGTGATCAGGATCACCAGCGCGTTCTTGAACAGATTGTCGTTGAGCGCGCCCAGGAACTGCGCCGTGAAGAGCGGCAACAGCCGACGCGTCGCAAGCAGGCGGAGCTGCGATTCCTTCATGTCCGTCAGACCGTGGCGCGCTCGTGGAAACCTTGCGTCCCGTCGTCCGTCGCGCTTTCGCGCGAAAGCCGCGCCACGCGGGCCGCGCGCGGACCGTGGCGGCACGCCTCGACCATGGCATCAACGGAATCCGGCGCGCCGATGAGGAGCGCCTCGACCGAGCCGTCGCGCCGGTTGCGCACCCAGCCGCGCAGGCCAAGCCGCGTCGCCTCGCCAACCGCCCACACCCGATAGCCTACGCCCTGCACGCGCCCTTCCACCGTCATCCGCACCGCGATCTCCGCCATACCACGGCCTCAGGCGAACTCGAAGATGATCTGGTCGGCCGTGATCGTGTCGCCCGGCCGGGCGTGGATCTTGACGACTGTTCCGTCGCGTTCTGCGCGCAGCATGTTCTCCATCTTCATGGCTTCGATGACGGCGATCTCCTCGCCGGCCTTCACCTCTTGTCCCTCGGCGACCGCGATCGAGACAAGGAGGCCCGGTATCGGCGACAGGACCCGGTGCGAGGGGTCGGCCGCGGTCTTGTCCGGCATTATCGCCAGCAATTCCGCCGCGCGCGGGCTCAACACCAGAAGCACGAGACTCCAGCCCGCGCGCGACAGCCGGATGCCGATTCCCTCGCGCGCGACTTGATAGGCGTGCGGGACGCCGTCGACGCAGGCCGCCAGCAGACTTTGCCCCTGCTGCCACGATGTGGCGACGCGTCGCGACGAGTCGGCACCCGTGACGATGATCATGTCGCCGTCGCGGGCCGTGCGAACGGGATGCCGCGCCTCGCCACGGCACACGGTCCAGGCCTCAGGCGCCGCCCGGTTACCGATCCGGCCCTCATGCTCGGCCATGATGCGCCGCATCGCGGCGGCAACGGCGATTGCATGAGATTCGTCCTCCGCGCCGATCGCGCGGCCTGAAAACCCCGCCGGAAATTCCTCGGCGATGAAGTCCGTGGTCATCCTGCCGGCGCGGAAACGCGGGTTCGCGGCGATGGCGCCGAGGAATGGAAGATTGTGCGCGGGCCCGGCGATCTCGAAGGAATCGAGCGCCTCGCCAAGCCGCTCGACCGCCGCCTCGCGCGTCGGACCGGCCACGATGAGCTTCGCGATCATCGGATCATAATAGGGGCTGATCTCCGCCCCTTCGAAGACGCCGGTATCGACCCTGATCCCTTCCCCGGTCGGCGGTGCATACCGTGTCAGCCGGCCGATCGACGGGACGAAGCCGCGATAGGGATCCTCGGCATAGAGTCGCGCCTCGATCGCGGCCCGTTCGATGCGAATCTCGTCTTGGGCGAACGGCAGTCGCTCGCCCGCGGCGATGCGGATCATCAGCTCGACGAGATCGAGCCCGGTCACCGCTTCGGTGACGGGATGCTCGACCTGAAGCCGCGTGTTCATCTCGAGGAAATGGAACGCGCCATCGCGGCCCAGGAGAAATTCGACCGTCCCGGCGGACCGGTATTGCACCGCGCGGGCCAGAGCCACCGCCGCGTCACCCATGGCGGCGCGTGTGGCCTCGGGAAGGTTGGGCGCCGGCGCTTCCTCGATCACTTTCTGATGTCGGCGCTGGATCGAGCATTCGCGCTCGAAAAGATGCGCGACAGTGCCGAACGCGTCGCCCAGCACCTGGATCTCGATGTGGCGCGGCCCGTCGATATGGCGCTCGATGAAGAGCCGGTCATCGGCAAAACTCGCGCGCGCTTCGGCGGCGGCAACGCGGAACCCGTCCCGCACCTCGGCGTCGGTCCGCGCGATGCGCATGCCCTTGCCGCCGCCGCCGGCCGCGGCCTTGAGCATGACCGGAAACCCCACCTCGCGCGCGATCCGCACGGCGGTCTCGGCGTCCGTTATGGCATCGAGCCGACCGGGCACGGTCGCGACGCCGGCCGATGCCGCAAGCCGCTTCGCCTCGATCTTGTCGCCCATTGCCGCAATCGCGCGCGCGTCGGGCCCGATGAAGGCGATGCCGGCTTCCTCGAGCGCCGTCGGCAACGCCGGATTCTCGGACAGAAAACCATAACCCGGATGGACCGCGTCGGCGCCCGTGCTTCGGCATGCTTCGACGATACGGTCGATGCGAAGATAGCTGTCGGCCGATGGCGCCGGGCCGATGCGAACGGTCTCGTCCGCCATGCGCGCATGGAGCGCGTCGACGTCCGCGTCGGAACAGACCGCGACCGTCGCGATCCCCATGCGCCGCGCCGTGCGGACGATGCGGCAGGCGATCTCGCCGCGGTTGGCGATGAGAATTTTCCGGAACATGTCTCAGCCGGTCTGCCGCGCGCGCATTAAAGCGGGATGTTGTCGTGCTTCTTCCACGGGTTCGTCAGCTCTTTTCCGCGCATCATCGCGAGCGCCCGGCAGACGCGCCGCCGCGTCTCGTGCGGCATGATCACGTCGTCGATGAAGCCGCGGCTCGCCGCCGCGAAAGGATTGACGAATTGCTCGCGGTATTCTTCGGTCCGCGCCTCGATCGTGGCAGGATCGCCGAGATCGGCGCGAAACATCATCTCGACCGCGCCTTTCGGGCCCATTACTGCGATCTCGGCCGTGGGCCACGCATAATTCACGTCGCCGCGCAGATGTTTCGAGCTCATCACGTCATAGGCGCCGCCATAGGCCTTGCGCGTGACGACCGTGATCTTGGGCACCGTCGCTTCGGCATAGGCGTAAAGCAGCTTCGCGCCATGCTTGATGATGCCGCCAAGTTCCTGCGCCATGCCTGGCAAGAAGCCCGGCGCATCGACAAAGGTCACGATCGGAATGTTGAAGCAGTCGCAGAACCGCACGAAGCGCGCGGCCTTGCGCGAGCTGTCGATATCGAGACATCCGGCGAGGACCAGCGGCTGATTGGCGACGATACCCACCGGCGCGCCCTCGAGCCGGGCGAAGCCCACGATGATGTTGCGCGCATAATCGGGCTGCAGCTCGAAGAACTCGCGCTCGTCGACGATCTTGTCGATCAGCTCGCGACTGTCGTAGGGCTTGTTGGGATCGGCCGGGACAAGCGTGTCGAGCGAGGCATCGTCGCGGTCGGGCGGGTCCCAGCTCGGCCGCACCGGCGCCGCCGCGCGATTCGACGCGGGCAGGAACCCCAGGAACCGCCGCAACTCCTCGATCGCCACAAGGTCGTTCTCGAACGCGAGATCGGCGACGCCCGACCGGCTTGCATGCGTGACGGCACCGCCGAGCTCCTCGTGGCTGACGCGCTCGTGCGTCACTGTCTCGATCACCTCGGGCCCGGTCACGAACATAAAGGACGTGTCCTTCACCATGAAGATGAAGTCGCTCATGGCGGGCGCGTAGGCCGCGACGCCGGCGCACGGGCCCATCACCAGCGCGATCTGCGGGATGACGCCCGAGGCCAGCACAATGCGCTGGAACATTTCTGCGTATCCCGCAAGCGACGCGATGCCTTCTTGGATGCGGGCGCCGTCCGAATCGTACAATCCGACGACCGGCGCACCGACGAGCATCGCCTTGTCCATGATCTTGCAGATCTTCTCGGCATGGGCCTCGGACAGCGCGCCGCCGAACAGGGTGAAGTCCTGGCTGAACGCGAAGACGCGCCGGCCATTGACCGTGCCGTGCCCGGTCACCACGCCTGCACCGGGACTGTTCTGCCCGGCGATGCCGACGCGGTGCTCGACGAAAAGATCCCATTCCTCGAACGATTCGGGATCGAACAGAAGCTCGAGCCGTTCGCGCGCGGCGAGCTTTCCCTGCCCATGCTGCTGCGCTACGCGGCGTTCGCCCCCGCCGGACCGCGCCGCCCGGCGCTTTTCCTCCAATTGCTGCAGGATGTCCGGCATCGGAGGGAGATATCACCTCGCCTGGCGACGCGCCAGCCTCAGGCGGCAAGGAGCGCCAGAAAGCGCGCCGCCATCGCGATATCGTCCTTCAAGGCGCGGCGCCGCGCGGTCTGCTCGGCATCCTCGCCCCAGCGCTCGATCTCGAAGCTCGCATCGAGCTCGGCCACTGAAAAGGCCTGCTCGGCATCGAGTTGCCCTTCGGCAAGCGCCAACGCGACGACCAGCGACCCGCACGCGGCGGTCGCGAGATTGAGCGCGGCAAGCTGCCACGGATCGCGCGCGGCAACGCACGCCGTGAGTGCGGCAAGGCTCGCCTCGGGCTGCGGGCACGGCATGATGCCCGATGCCACTTCGAGCCGCGCGCCATGGCGCTCGCGCACCCAATCGACCAGCGGCTGCCACGCGCGGTGCTGCCGCGCGACGAGCTCGGGCGGATCGTCGGCGCGATAGCACACGAGATCGGTCGCCGCGTATTTGGCGATCATCGCCACCACCTCGGCATGACGCGGCGCGACGAGATCGATCGCGGTGCTGGCAAGGCGTGTCATGGGCATTGATTCCGGATCGACCCGATCGCCCTGCGCCTGCCATTCCGCCGCGATCGCCTCGGCGAGCGCGCGCGATCCAAGGACCAGCGCGGCTTTTCCGGGCGTGCGCACGATCTTGCCGTCGAGCGTGATCGCGAACCCGCCCTCGGCCGTCTCGACGGCCGCATGGCGATAAAGGCGCTTCACGAGGCGGCGAACGGGTCGGGGTCGTCGGCTTCGGCAAAGCCGAAGAACGCCCAGGTCTCGCGCATATGGCGCGGCAGGGGCGCCACGACGCTGCGCCGTCCGCCCTTCGGATGCGGGAAAGAGACGGCGCGCGCATGAAGATGGAGCAGGCGCGGCTGTGGCAGTCCCGCGGGATGCGCGCGGGCCGCGCCATATTTCCCGTCGCCCAGGATCGGCGTGCCGATCGCCGCCGCGTGCGCGCGAAGCTGATGCGTGCGCCCGGTCACCGGCTCCATCGCGAGCCAGGCGATCTTGTCGCCGGCATGCGCGATCGTGCGATAGTCCGTGACCGCGCGCTTGCCGTCCTCTTCGTCGGCGACGACGCGCTCGCCAAGGCGTCCCGGAAGCTTGGCGAGCGCCATGTCGATCCGGCCTTGCCGCGGCTTCGGCACGCCCACCGTCGCCGCCCAATAGATTTTGCGCACGGATTTGCCGCGAAAGGCCGCCGCGAGCGAGGCCGCCGCCGCGGCGGATCGCGCCAG
>DATJLY010000251.1:0-2368 GCA_035509095.1 Allostellaceae bacterium
TCGGCATTGCCCAGCACCGCCTTCAGCGCCTTCACGGCCTCTGCCGTCACTTCCTTGCCGATCCCGTCGCCCGGAAGAACCGCGATCCTCATCCCCACTGAATCGTCCTCTGCCCGCCTTAGAAATTCTCGCGCCCGTATCGCCGCTCGAAGGCCTCGATCTCCCCGATCTGTGAGAGAGTGAAGGCGAGCTCATCGACGCCGTTGAGAAGGCAGTGCCGCGCGAACGGATCGATCTCGAACCGGTGCATCGTGCCGTCCGGCAAGGTGACGCGCTCGGCTTCAAGGTCGATCGCGACCATCGCGCCGGGCTCTTCCCGCAAATAGCCGAGCAGCCCGCTCACCACGTTCTCCGGCAGGACGACGGGGAGCAGACCGTTCTTGAGGCTGTTGTTGCGGAAGATGTCGCCGAAGCTCGGCGCGATCGCCGCCTGGAAGCCGTAATCCTGCAAGGCCCAGACCGCGTTCTCGCGCGAGGAGCCGCAGCCGAAATTCTGTGCCGCGACCAGCACCGCGGCATCGCGAAAAGCGGGCTGGTTCAGCACGAACGTGGGGTCGGGCGCGCCGTCCGGCCCGAATCTGAGGTCATGAAACAGATATTGCCCAAGCGTGCCGTCGCGCGGCTTCTGCAGGTAGCGCGCGGGAATGACCTGGTCGGTGTCGATGTTGGGCCGGTCGAACGGCACGGCGACAGAAGCAAGCTTCGTGAAGCGCCGCATCGCTCACGCCCCCGCCATCAGCCGGCGGACATCGACGAAATGCCCGCTCACCGCCGCAGCCGCCGCCATCGCCGGGCTCATCAGATGCGTCCGCACCCCGCGCCCTTGCCGTCCGACGAAATTGCGATTGGAGGTCGAGGCGCATCGTTGCCCGGGCGCCGCGACCTCGCCGTTGGTGCCGAGGCACATCGAGCAGCCCGCCTCGCGCCAATCGAAGCCGGCATCCCTGAAAATCCTGTCGAGCCCTTCGGCCTCAGCCTGCTCCTTCACCACGCGCGAGCCCGGCACCACCCAGGCCACGACGCTTGGGCTGACCTTCCGTCCCTTCGCCACTGCCGCCGCATTTCTCAAATCCTCGATGCGGCCGTTGGTACAGGAGCCGATGAACACCCGATCGACCGCGATCCCGGCCATGTTCGTACCCGGCGCGAGGTCCATGTACGCAAGCGCCCGCGCCATGCTTTCCCGCCGCTCGGCATCGCCCGCCGCATCCGGGTCCGGCACGCTTCCATCGATCGGCACCGCGTCCTGCGGGCTGGTGCCCCAGGTCACCATCGGCCCGATCGCGCCGCCGTCGATCGTCGCCTCGCGGTCGAAAACCGCGCCTGGATCGGTGGGAAGCGCCCGCCAGCGCGCCGCCGCCCGCTCCCATTCCGCGCCCTGCGGCGCATAGGGCCGGCCCTGCAGATACCGCAACGTCACCTCGTCCGGCGCCACCATGCCCGCGCGCGCGCCGGCTTCGATCGACATGTTGCAGACGGTGAGCCGCCCTTCCATCGTCAGGCCGCGAATGACCGGCCCGGCATATTCGATGACATGGCCGGTCGCGCCCGCCGTGCCGATCCTGGCGATCGCCGCGAGGATCACGTCCTTCGCCGTCACGCCCGGCCCGAGCGTGCCCTCCACCACGATGCGCATGGTGCGCGACTTCGCCTGCCAGAGCGTGCGCGTCGCGAGCGCATGCGCGACCTCGGTCATGCCGATGCCGAAAGCGAGCGCGCCGAGCGCCCCATGCGTCGCGGTGTGGCTGTCGCCGCAGACGATCACCATGCCGGGCTGGCTGATCCCCTGCTCCGGGCCGATGATGTGCACGATCCCCTGGCGGCGATCGGTCAGCCCAAAGAGGGTGATGCTCGCGCCCGCCGCATTCTCGGAGAGCGATTCCACCATGAACCGCTTCTCGGCATCGGCGATCGCGGTCACCTCGCGCGTGTCGGTCGGCACGTAATGATCCGGCACGCCGAAAATATGCTGCGGCGCACGGGGAACGAGCCCGCGCTCCCTCAGCGTGTCGAAGGCGGGCGCGGAGCCGTCATGAATGAGGTGGCGATCGACATAGAGCAGCGTCTGTCCGTCGGGACGCTCGATGATCCGGTGCTGGGACCAGATTTTTTCGTACATCGTGCGCGGCGCCGACTCGGGCCCGGAACGGAGCTCGCTCTTCATCTCACCTCCCTGCCGTCTGGAATCGCTCAAGACCACGCATTCCAGCCGGCAGGCGGTTCCTACCCCGCTTCGGAAAGCGGGCCGATCGCTCGTTGGGAAAGGACCTTTCGCGATCCGCGAAAGCTGTATCCGCTCACGCGCGGCTCAGATAGGCAACGAGCCTTGCCGCGGCTGTCGGCAGCTGGGCCAGATCGCGGACGCACA
>DATJLY010000252.1:0-14436 GCA_035509095.1 Allostellaceae bacterium
GATCTGCGAGCGGCGCGGAAACCGACCCTCCTCCGCGATCTCTTCCCACCGCGCCAGGATGCGCCTCACCAGACGCCGATCGATCACCTGCAGCTTCATGTCCTGCTCCCGATGGAGTAGCCGTCGTTTCCGTTATTTATACGTGCCAAATTTGAATTCGCGATTAATCGACCGTGCGTGAAATCGTCGCTTTTTCGCGAGCATTTTAGACAAATTCGTCGCGCTTCGATTCTGCGCCGGCACGCCGGGGTGTGCGCGCACCGAGCCCCCGCTCCACCCGGTCGAGCACCAGATCGACCAGGATGGCGAAGAGCGCCACGACCGACGCGCCCTCGATCACGTAAGGGAGCTTGTCGCCCACCAGCCCATCGATGATCGGCGTGCCCAAGGTCACCGCGCCGACGGTCGAGCCGATCGTCGCCGTGCCGATCATGATGGCGACCGCGGTGCGGATGCCGGCAAGCATGACGGGCGCCGCGAGCGGCAACTCCACCTGCACGAGGACCTGAAGCGGCGAAAGACCCATCCCTAGGGCCGCCTCGCGCACCGCTTGCGGCACCGTCTCGATCCCCGCGATGACGTTCGCCACAATCGGCAGGAATCCGGACAAAGCGAGCGCGACGAAGGTCGGGCCTTCGCCATAGCCCAGCGCCGGCACCGCGATCGCCAGCACCGCGACTGGCGGGAAGGTCTGGCCGATCGTCGCGACAGCGCCAAGGATCGGGCGAAATTGTCGCCCGGCCTCGCGCGTGACGAACACGCCCGACGCGAGCGCCGACGCGACGGCGGCGAGCGCGGCCACCGCGACGATCTCGGCATGGGAGAGCAGCATCGCGGGAAACGAGGCGAAGCCATAGATCGGCGGCACCACGTCGGGAAAGGCGCGCGCGACCAGCGGCGCAAAGGCCGGCATGCCGAAGAGCAGCGCGAAAAAGGCCGCGGCCACCGCGATCAGCGACATCATGCCACGATGTCGGACAAGAGGATCGCGCCGCCCGAATCCGCCACCGGGAGCCGATCGGTACGCCGCACCACCATCTCGGACAAGGCGTCGGCAAGAGACGCGGACGACGCCAACGGCTCGCCTGCTGCGGCGAGGCCCGGCCGGACGCGATCGCCGACGCGCCGGATCGCCAGCAGCTTCAGCCCGAGCGCCGATCGCCCCACGAGGTCGCGCACGAACGCGTTGGCGGGCGCCTCGAGAATCTCGATCGGCGGCGCGAATTGGATGAGCCGCCCGCCATCCATGATCGCGATGCGGTCGGCAAGCCGCAGCGCCATGTCGAGATCGTGCGTGACGAAGAGGATGGTCTTGCCGGTCCTATGGTGAATGAGCGCAAGCTCGTCGGCGAGCGCCTCTCGCGTGATCGGGTCGAGCGCGCCGAACGGCTCGTCCATCAGCAAGAGATCGGGGTCGGCGGCAAGCGCGCGCGCCACGCCGACCCGCTGCTGCTGACCGCCCGAGAGAAGATGCGGGTAGCGCCCCGCATGGTCGCGGTCGAGCCGAACCAGGTCGATGAGCTCGTCGACACGGGCCCTGATGCGCGCCTTGTCCCAGCCCAGAAGCCGCGGCACGGTGGCGATATTCTCCGCGACCGTCCAGTGCGGGAACAGTCCGATCGACTGGATGACATACCCGATGCGGCGGCGCAGTGACTGCGGATCAAGCGTGGAGACGTCCGCGCCCCCGATCCGGATCGTGCCCGCGCTTTTGGCGACCATCCGGTTGATCATCTTGAGCGTCGTCGATTTGCCGGCGCCGGAGGATCCAACGAGCGCACAGAATTGGCCGGCCGCGACGGAAAAGGTCACGCGATCGACGATCGGTCGCCCGCCCTCGATCCTCGTCACACCCTCGATCTCGATCATCGTCCCAGCCTCTCGATCAGAATGGACAGCAAGAAGTCGGCTGCGAGCGCCAGCAAGATGGTCGGCACCGCGCCGATAAGGACGAGGTCGACCGCGTATTGGCCGATCCCTTGGAACACGAACGTGCCGAGCCCGCCCGCGCCGACGAGCGCCGCCACCGCCACGAGTCCGATCGTCTGCACCGTCACGACCCGGACGCCCGCGAGAAATACCGGCAGGCCCAGCGGCAGCTCGACCTGCCAAAAGACCTGGCTGTGGCTCATGCCCATCGCAAACGCGGCCTCGACCGCCGCCGGGTCGACCTGGCGCAAGCCCGCTTCCGTGTTGCGCGCCACCGGCAAAAGCGCGTAGAGCACCAGCGCGATAAGCGCCGGCGCGGGGCCGACGCCGTGGACGCCGACCGCGGCGAAGAACGGCACCGCCGACGCAAGCGCCGCAAGCGGCCCGACCAAAAGACCGAAGAGCGCAATCGACGGCACCGTCTGCACGCCGTTGAGTACCGCATAAAGAGGCGCGCGCGACCGCGGCCGCCGTGCCGCGAGAAGGCCCAACGGCACGCCGATCAGAAGGGCGGGACCGAGCGTGCCGGCGACCAGCGCGCAGTGCCGCACGAACTCGCTTACGAACGCGTCGCGCCGTCCCGCGAACTCGCGCGCGAGCGAGATCTGGTCAAGCCGGCCCGTGAAGATGAGGGCCGCGACCAGGGCGGCAAGACCGGTCACGACGCCAAGCCGCGCCGCCGCGCGCGCTTCAAGCCGCTGCAGCGCGTCGAGGATCGACAGCGCGGCGCACAGCAGCAGGATCCAGAACGCCGGCCCGAGCAACGTGCGTGCCGCTTCGGGCGCGCCCAGGGCAAGGGTGCGGGCCGCGGCGCCGGCAGCGTCGAGCGACAGGAGCATCAACGCCGAAGCAGCGATGAGCGCGAGCCGCGCCGCCCAGCCCCGCGCGGGCAGGAACGCGGTCGCCAGCAAAGTCGCGCCCATCGCCGCAATCGCACCCGCTTGCGGTTCCGCGGCGCGCCACAACGGGATCGAGATGCCTGTCACAAGCCGGTTCGGCGCATGCGTCACAAAGCCGGTGGTCCCGACCGCAAGCGCGCCGACCGCAATGAGCATGAGCAGCACCGCGTTTGCGCGCGGCGTCACTGTGCCGAACCCAGCGTCGCCAGATAGTCGGCCGCCACTTTTTGCGCATCGATGCCGTCGACGGCGATTTGCGCATTGAGGTGCTGCAGCCGTTCGAGCGTGAGCGTGGCGAAGACGGGATCGAGCCGCTGCGCGATCTCCGGATGAGCGGCGAGCACGACCGCGCGCACCACCGGCGCCGGCTCGTAAACGATCTCTGCACCGCGATCGTCGGCGAGAACCACGAGATGGAGCGCCGCGACCGCGCCGTCAGTGGCATAGGCCATGCCCGCGTTGACGCCGGAAATCCCCTCGGAGGCCGCACGCATCGTTGCCGCCGTATTGCCGCCGGCCAACACCAGCATCTGGCTCTGTGTCAGATTGAAGCCGTAGAGCTTCTCGAACGCGGGCAGTCCGCCGGGGCTTTCGACGAATTCGGCCGAGCCGGCAAGACGCACCTGGTGTCCCTCGTCGACGCAGCGCGAAAAGCCTTCGAGCGTCGTGCCGCATTGCCGCGCCAGATCGGCGCGGACCGCGATCGCCCAAGTATTGTTGGCGGGTGCGGGCGCGAGCCATATCAGCCCGTTCTGCGCCTGGTCGAGCGCCTTCACCAATTCATAGCCGGCGCGCGCGTTCTTCCAGGCGGGGTCGTCCTCGCGCTTGAAGAACTCCGCGCCGTTGCCGGTATATTCGGGATAGATGTCGATCTCGCCCGCAAGGATCGCGGCACGGACGATGTTGGTGGGGCCAAGGCCGATCTTGCTCGCGACGTGAAGCCCCGCGTGCTCCAGCACCAACATGATCATAGTGCCCAGGAGCGCGCCTTCCGTGTCGATCTTCGATCCCACGGTAATGGTGTCGGCGTCGGCCCACGGGCCGCCAAAAGCTGCCGCGAACAGCGCGAGCACCGCGATAGACGCGCGATAGATGCGCTTTCGAGGCATGGGGTCAGTCTTGCACGCGCCGGCCAAGGGTGAAATAGTGCCTTCATGCCAAAGGATTTCCCTTACGCGCGACGGGAGGAGCGGCCGCAGTGAAACGGGACATGATCACCCTTGCCGGCGTCGAGATCGAATTGCATGAGACCGGTGAGGGCGCGCCGATCCTTCTTCTGCATAGCGCGCAGGGCTTCGTTCCGAGCCAGCCCTATGTCGGCATGCTTGCGAAGGCGCGGCGGCTCATCGCACCATCCCATCCGGGGTTCGGCCATTCGGCCCTGCCCGATTGGCTCGATACGGTGGACGATATCTCGTACCTCTATCTCGAGCTGATGGACCGGCTGCGCCTCGACAAGGTCGATCTGGTCGGCAGCTCGCTCGGTGGATGGATCGCGGCCGAGATGGCGGTGAAGGCGCCGGCGCGCGTGCGCAAGATGGTGCTGGTCAGCCCGGTCGGGGTGAAGACCGGCCCGTCCGACCAGTTCGATATCCCCGATATCTATGCGATGCCGCAGGCCAAGGTGAATGGGCTCCTGTTCCACGACCCGGCGAAATTCCAATTCGATCCCACGAAGCTGTCCGATGACGAACTGACGGTGATCGCGCGCAACCGCGAGACGCTCGCCTTGCTGGCGTGGGAGCCGTGGATGCACGATCCCAAGCTCACGCGCCGTCTGCACCGGGTCGACGTGCCGACTTTGTTCCTGCGCGGCGCGAGCGACGGGCTCGTCACCGCAGAGTATGTCGCGCGGTTCGCGCGGCTTCTGCCCAACGCGCGGATCGAGACCATCCCAGAGGCCGGCCACGCCGCCCAGGTAGAGCAACCCGCCGCCTTCGCCCAGAAGGTGCTGGGATTCCTCGACGCCTGACCCGGATTTCCGAAGAAGAGAGAGAGAAGCGCCATGCAGGCTTGGCATTTCACCGAGACGGCTTACCCTTTCCTGCCGCCCGCCGACACTTATGAGTCGATCCGCGTCAATCTGCCGAACCGTGTCTACGATCCGGCGAAGGGCGCGGCACTCTATGACCGCTATATCAAGGAGTGGCAGATCGCCGAAGAGGAAGGCGTCGAGATCATGCTCAACGAGCATCATCAGACGGCGACCTGCGTCGATCCGGCCGCGCCCTTGATGCTGGCCGCGCTGTCGCGCGTGACGTCGAAGGCGCGGCTCCTCATCCTCGGCAATCCGATCGCCAACCGGCATCAGCCGGTGCGCATCGCCGAAGAGATGGCGATGATCGACATCCTGTCGCACGGGCGGCTCGAGGCGGGATTCGTGCGCGGCGTACCCTATGAGGTGCTGCCCGCGAACAGCAACCCCATGCGCATGAATGAGCGTCATTGGGAGGCGCTCGACCTGATCGTCAAGGCGTGGACTCACCATGACGGACCGTTCAGCCACGAGGGCCGCTATTTCAACTATCGCGCGATCAATATCTGGCCGCGGCCCATGCAGGAGCCACATCCGCCGGTCTGGGTCAGCACGACGAGCCCTTCGGGCGCGCGGCGGTGCGGCTCGAACGGCTTCGTCAACGCGACCTTCCTCACCGGCTTCGAAGGCACGCGTGCGGTCTATGAATCCTACCGCCGCGGCTGGCGCGAGGCGGGGCGTGGCCAGGACGTGCCGATCAGCCGGCTGGCCTATGCCGCGCTCGTCTATGTCGGCGAAACCGAGGCGAGGGCCTATGACGGGGCCGACAAGCTGCTCTGGTACCTCAACGCCAACAAGGTGCCGCCGCATTTCCAGCAGCCGCCGGGCTATGCCGGGCTGCAGGCCGAGGTCACTATGCTCAAGGGCGCGGGCTCGCGCACGACGGGCGATCACGCCAATTTCGGCCGCGGCATGAAGGTCGAGACCGCGCTCGAGCGCGGCATCCTGTTCTGCGGGACGCCGGATCAGGTGTTCAAGCAGATTGAGACCTTCTACGACACGGTCGGCGGCTTTGGGCACCTGTTGATCATGGGGCAGGCGGGATTTCTCGAGCACGACGACACCGTGCACGGCATCCGCATGTTCGCGCGCGAAGTCTATCCGCGGCTCAAGGAGAAATATCCCGGCACCACGATCTCCGGCAATTTCGACACGGCCGCTGGCGCGAAGGCGCATGCTGCCGCGGCGCCGCTCGGGGTCGCGTCTCCGCTCTGAGAAGATCAGTGCGCGGCGAGCCGTTTGGCCGCCTCGTCGACGAGTGACAGATCGGCGTATTTGCCGACGTCGAACCGCGATTTCAGGAATCCCATATCGGCCTCGCGGTCGATGTCGCGCTGAACCGCGTCGAGATTGGGCCGAAGGTCGGGGTCGCGATAATCGTCCCGCTTGGTGAAGAGCCAATCGGCGTAAAGCGATTTCGGCTGCTTCGTGAAGGTTGAAATGATGTTCAGCACCGCGTCGCGGTTGGCGGGGTCGTAGAACCACCGCATCGCGCGCTGGGAATCCTCGAAGAAATCGACGAGCGCCGCGCGATTCTGGGCGATGAAGGGGGCGCGCGCGGCCATGATCGTGATGTCCTGCTCGCCGACCAGGTCCTTCATGGTGAAGAGGGTCCGGGTCTGCCCCGACTTCTTCGCTTCGAACGACCAGGGCGTGGTGAAAGAGCCCAAATCGACCTTGCCGCTCGTCAGCTCCGCGAACATGTGAGGAAAATCGATCTCGACGATGCGGACATCGCGCTTGTCCTCCATGCCATGCTGTCGGAGCGCGGCGCGAAGCGCCATGTCCATGGCGCCGGTGATGCTGTTGATCGCCAGCACCTTGCCTTTGAGGTCTTCGATCCCGTGGATCGGACTGTCGGCGCGGACCATGTATTGCCGCGAAAAATAGTCATCGTAACCATCGCGCGTCGCGTCGCCGATGATGCGGATATCGTCCATATGCGCGTTCTCGATCGTGAGCGCGAGGGCCGACGGCGCGTAGAGCACGACTTGCAGTTCGCCCGCGGCGAGCGCCGTGATCTGTGTCCCGCTACCGCGGTTGTAGACGGCGTCGACCGTATAGCTCTGCCCATAATGCTTCAGGATGCTGTGGTTCTGATACAGCACCGCGGGGAGTTGCCCCGGCACGGCGGCCCACGCGATGCGGATGTCGAGCGGCTCGGCCGTCCGCGCCGCTGCGCTCCAAAGCATCATTGCCGCAATCGCCACCCCTAAAACCCTCATGATCCCGCTCCCACGCGTTGCGTCGGGGATTTAGCACAATTCCGTCGCGAAAAATGGGGTCAGGCCGCCAATACGTGGTGGAAGGCCGCGGCGATCTTTGCCGGCGGATCGAGGAAGCGGATGCCGGCAAACTCGCCGCGATGCCACATCGTCTCGGCGCGGAACTCGCCGAACGGCTCGATGAGGAGGGTGACCGGATCGCCGGCCATCACGAGCGGCGTCTCGTCGAACGACAATTTCGCGCCGCCCCGCGACAGATCCACGACGAGGCAGCCATAGAACCCGTGCGGCGTGCGGAACACCGCCATGAAGGTGACGCCGACGCGTGGATGACGGCGCCGTTCGAGGGCCGACGCGGGCTCTAGGCTGCCCTCGATCGTGATGGCGGGTGGCTTCATGGAAAGGAGGTCAAAACGTACGCGAAGCCTAGGCGCCAATCATTGACCGACCCTTACTCGGCGGCGAGGATGCGGTTGTCGGCGCGCGAACATTCTTAACGCCGTGAAAGGTTCAAGTGATGAGCGCCCAGGAAGCGCCACGCCAACGCATGTTCAACGTGCCGACTGTCACGAAGTGGCTGCTGGTCGCCAATGTAGCGATCTTCGCCGTGACGGCGACTTTGCCCGACGCGACGAGCGACGCGATCGTCGGCGTGTTGGGGTTCTCGTCCGCGCGATACCATGGCGGCTTCCATCTTGCCGCCTTGTTCGATCCCATCACCTATCAGTTCCTGCATGGCGGCATCGAACACATCGCCGTCAACATGCTCGGGCTCGTGGCGTTCGGCGCCGGCGTCGAGCAGCGCCTCGGACCGTGGCGGTTTCTCGCCTTCTATCTCGTGTGCGGCGTGATCGGCGCCTTCGCCGAACTCGCGATCGATCCGCACTCGACCGATCTGATGATCGGCGCCTCGGCTTCGATCAGCGGCCTCTTTGGCGCGATCCTGCGCTTTGGCGCGTTCCGTCGCACGTTCTGGACCCTTGTCGCTGCCTGGCTCGTCCTCAACGCCGTGACGGGCATCGCCGGCGTCGGCAGCGAGGGCGTACCGGTCGCTTGGGTCGCGCATGTCGGCGGGTTCTTGGCCGGGCTTGTGCTCTATCCGCTGCTGGTGCGGCCCGCCTATGCCGGCAAGTGACGGCGTGCGGATGATCGGATAGATTGACCGCGTCATTCTCGGCGAGGTCTCGGGTGGCTGACGACGCAAAGCTCCGACCGGCGCTGCCGCCCGCCGCGCTTCAGGCGATGGAGCGTCTCAACGAAGAGGCGCGGCATCTCCACATCTGGCTCCGGACCCAGGCGAACGCGCCGGCGCAGCGTCCGTGGTTCCGGGATACCGATCTCGAGGACGAAGGAAGCCTGGCGCAGGGCCGGGTCGCGGCGGGACAGATGAAGGCCGTGCCGCATCTCTGGCGCTGGCGCGAGATCGGCCCCTATCTCGATCGCATCGGCGAGATCGCGCGCACGTCGGACGTGCCGCCCATCGCGTTCGCCGATCGGCAGCAGTTTCTTCTCACCAATCCCGGGCTGGGCGGGCGGCTTCAGGTGTCGAGCGTCATCCGCTGCGCCTTGTCCATCTATGTTCCGGGCGATGTGGCGCCGGTCCACCGCCACTCGCCGAATGCTTCGCGCACGATCCTGTCGCGCAAAGGCGGCTATACCACCATCGACGGCGAGCGCTGCGTGGCCGAGCGTGGCGATCTCGTCCTGACGCCGCATGGCACGTGGCACGATCATGGCAACGAGGACGGAGAGCCCGTGATCTGGGCCGACATCCTCGATTGGCCCCTCTTGGAATATCTCGATTGCGTCTGGCTCGATGACGCGTTCCCGGGCGCGCTTGCCGGCAACGCGCGGGCGCAGGCGGTGCTCCACGAGGCGGGCCGCTCGCGGCATCTTTACGGCGGCGGCGGGATGGTGCCGAGCTTTTCCGCCACGACCCCAGGCTCGACCCCGCTGCTCCATTATCGCGGCGCCGACATCATGGCCGCTCTGACCGCCTTGCGGAACGAAGCGGGCGATCCGCATGAGGGTATCCGGCTGCGCTTCGTCAATCCCGCGACCGGCGCGCCCGTTTTCGCCACGCTCGACTATTCGGCGCAGCTCTTGCGTCCCGGGGAGACGACGCGGTGGAAGCGCGAGACCGCGAGCACGCTCTATTGCGCGATCGCCGGCAGCGGAACGACCGAGGTCGCGGGCACGCGCCTCGAATGGGAGGAGAACGATTTCTTCGTGGTGCCGAATTTTCTGTGGCGCCGCCACGCCAACAGGGGCGCCGGCGATGCCATCCTTTACGCCGTGTCGGACGCGTCCCTGCTCGACAAGATCGGGCACTACCATGCGCAGGGCCGCCGCGACGACGGCTCGGTCCAGGAGCTTCATTGAATGGCTGAACCCTCGCGCCTTTCCCGCGCTGATTTCGATGCGCTCGTGCGCCGCGCCGGCCTCACTTTCGATGACACCAAGGCCGATGAGCTCTATCGGGCTTATGCGAGCCTCGAAACGCTGCTCGCCCGCATCAACGAGCCGCTTCCGCTCGAGGCCGAACCGGCGGTGATCTTCACGCTCGATGGCGAGGCGCCATGAGCACTATCCCGACCATTGCCGAGGCGTCCCGCCTCATCGCGTCGAAGCGGCTCTCGCCGGTCGAGCTGACGCGCGCGTGTCTTGATCGCATCGATCGGCTCGACGGTACGCTCCACGCCTTCCTCCATCGCGACGACGAGCGCGCGCTGGCGTCGGCGCGCGCCGCCGAGGCGGCTCTCGCTCGCGGCGAGCGGCGTGGGCCGCTGCACGGTATCCCGATCGGTCTCAAGGACATCTACAACACCAAGGACATGCCGACGACGGCCCATTCGCGCCAGCTCGAAGGCAACCGGCCGCGCGAGGACGCGACCTGCACCCGGCTTCTCGCCGAAGCCGGGACGGTCCTGCTCGGCAAGCTTGCGACACATGAATTCGCGTTCGGCGGCCCGTCTTTCGACCTGCCGTGGCCGCCCGCGCGCAATCCCTGGAACCCCGACCATTTCACCGGCGGCTCGTCGAGCGGCACGGGCGCCGCGGTCGCGGCGGGGCTGGTGTTGGGCGGCCTGGGCTCGGACACGGGCGGATCGATCCGCCTGCCGGCGGCGTTCTGTGGCCTCGCCGGGCTCAAGCCGACCTATGGGCTGGTCTCGCGTTGGGGCGTGCTGCCGCTCGCCTATTCGCTCGATCACGCGGGGCCGATGGCCTGGACGGTCGAGGATTGCGCGCTGCTGCTGCAAGCGATCGCCGGCCACGATCCGGCCGACCCCGCGAGCGCCGACCGCGCGGTGCCGGATTTCTCCGCCGGTCTCGACAAGGGCGCCAAGGGACTGCGCATCGGCGTCATCCGCCATTTCCACGAGCGCGACAACCCGGTCAACGAAGCGACGCGGTCTGCGCTCGATGCTGCCATCGACTTTTATCGGCGCGACGGCGCCGAATTGCACGACGTGACTCTGCCGCCGCTGGTCGATTGGCGCGCTGCGGGCCTCGTGATCATGTTGGTTGAGGGATTTGCGGTTCACGCCCACTGGATGCGCACGCGGCCCGAAGCCTATGGCGAGCTGCTGCGCGACCGGCTCGCGCTTGGCGCGCTCATCGGCGGCCCCGACTATGTGCAGGCGCAACGTCGCCGGCGCGAGCTCAACACGGCGTTGGCGCGCGTCCTCGACTCGTGCGACGTGTTGCTGACCGCCACGGTGCCGGCCGAGGCGCCGCGGATCGACCGGATTCCGAAATGGGGCATCGTCGAGCAGCCCAATTTCACATCGGTCTTCAACGTGGCGGGCGTGCCGGCACTCTCGGTCTGCACCGGCTATAGCGAAAGCGGCCTGCCACTCGCGATGCAGCTTGTGGCGAAGCCGTTTGCCGAGCCGACGCTGTTCCGCGCCGCGCACGCCTACGAGCGCGCGATGGCCTGGCGGTCGCGCCGGCCGGCACTCGCGTCGCCCTAACGCCAATCGTCGAGCGCGAACACGTCCGCCCGGTCATAGGCTTCGATCCAGGGCCGGTGCATCTGAATCCCGGTGAGCTGGGTGCGAAAGCCCATCCCGACCAACAAGCGATAGGCGAAATGCCGCCCTGTCGATGTGCCCGCGCTCATCGATTGCGCGCCGCGCGCCGCGGCATAGCTCTCGCATGCCTGGATGAGACGCTCGAGCCGGTCCGAGCCTGTGGTGCCCGGGCGCGCGAAGGCGAATTTGACATAGCAATGGGCAGAGCCGCCTTCGCTGCCGGGGCCGCAATGGCAAATGGCGAAGGCGGCGACCGACGATCCCTCGGTCAGCACGATCACGTCGCCTTGCTTGCCATCCGCCACCGCCTCCATCTCGCGGCCGAGATCGAGCCCTGGGAAGATGGCGCCCGCGAGCGCGCCGCATCGAGCCATGAGCACGGTGCGGTCGGCATCGCCGCTCACGCGCATCGTGCCTGCGATCTCGGCCTTGGCTGCCACCGGTTTTGCCATCACCGGCGTCAGATGGCGTGGCCAGAATCCGAACTGCTGGTAAAGCCGGATGTGCTGAGCGCTTTGCGGAAAGGTGAAGAGCCCCGCCAATCGGCATTGCCAGCGATCGATGATCGCGACGACGGCCGCCATCAGCTGCCGTGCGACGCCCTGTCGCCAGAATTCCGGCAGCACCGCGACGGGCCCGAGCATGCCGAAGCTGCCAAGTTCGCTTGCGAACGCCATGCCGACGATCCGGTCACCCGAAACGGCGACCACGCCGCCGCCGGGATAGGCGTTCCAGCGCGATTGAAGCGACCGGTCGCCGCCGAACTGCATCGGTTCGGGGACCTGGAAATAGGTTCCGAAGGCGAGGCGCCGGACGCGATCCGCCTCGTCGAAATCCTGCGCGGTCATCGCCCGGATGCTGACGCTGTCGGCCATGCGCGGTTTCCCTTCCTGCGGCCGGTATAGTATGCAGCCACGCGGTGCGCATCTATGTCCTGGCGCGCCGATCCGCTAGCGTTTCCGCGACTTCCTCTCCGAGGCGCCGATGCCCGACAAGCCACCCCGGGGTCTCGATGCAATCGATGTAAGGATTCTGGCCGCGTTGCAGCGTGACGGCCGCATGACAATGGCCAAGCTCAGCACCCGGGTCGGCCTCACCGCGAGGCCCTGCCTCGAGCGGGTGCGGAGGCTCGAAGCGTCCGGCATCATCCTGGGCTATCAGGCGACGATCGATATCGAGCAGATCTCGCGACCGATCACCGTCATTTCCGAGATCGCGCTCGAGAGCCAGGCGCGCCGCGACCAGGTGGAACGACGCTTGCGCCAGATCGATGAGCTCGTCGAATGCTGGGAGGTCAGCGGCGCGTTCGACTATGTCGCCCGCATCGTGTGCGCCGACCTCGCGCGCTACGAGACGCTGACAGCCGGGCTCCTGAACGAGTCGGTCCTTGGGGTCGGCCGCATCGTGAGCCACGTCGTGCTGCGCCCGGTGCGCCGCTTTTCGGGATATCCGGCGGCACTCCTTGCGCCCCGAAGCCGCCCCTGAGCGCCGGTCGCAAATCCGACTCGCGGGAACCGTTAACCTTTCTTTTCCATTTCGCAGCCGACAAGGGGTGCGGCTCGGCATCAAAACGACAGAAACGGCTGTTGGGTCGCCTCTCTTTGACAGGAGCGGCGCGCTGTTCGATCCATATTAAGCATCTCGAAATAAGGATGCACCCCATGGACCCGATCGCGCTCGAGGCCCGCTTCGCCGCCAACAATTATCACCCGCTCCCGGTCGTGCTGACCCGCGGGCAAGGGGCCTATCTCTGGGATACGGACGGTCGCCGCTATCTCGACATGATGAGCGCTTATTCCGCCGTGAGCCACGGCCATGGCCATCCGCGCATCCTCGCCGCGCTCGAGGCGCAGGCGCGTCGGCTCGCCGTGCCGTCGCGCGCCTTCCACAACGATCGGCTGGGGCCGTTCCTTGCGAAGCTGTGCGCGCTTTCCGGGCTCGACGCTGCGCTGCCGATGAATACCGGCGCCGAGGCGGTGGAGACCGCGATCAAGGCCGCGCGCCGGTGGGGCTACAAGGTGAAGGGCATCGCGCCGGACCGCGCCCGCATCATCGTCGCGGACGGCAATTTCCACGGCCGCACCACGACCATTGTCGGGTTCTCGTCCGAGCCAGACTATCGCGATGGGTTTGGCCCCTTCGCGCCGGGCTTCGATTCCGTGCCGTTTGGCGATCTCGCCGCGGTCGAGCGCGCCATCACCGGCGAGACCGCCGCCATCCTGATCGAGCCGATCCAGGGCGAGGCGGGGATCATCGTCCCGCCCAAGGGATATCTCGCGGGATTGCGCCGTATATGCGATGCGGCGCACGTGCTGCTGATCTTCGACGAAGTGCAGTCGGGATTGGGCCGCACGGGCGCCTGGTTCGCGTTCCAGCACGAGGACGCGCGGCCCGACGGCCTGGTTGTGGGCAAGGCGCTTGGCGGCGGCATGCTGCCGGTGTCGGCATTCGTCGGCACGCGCGAGGTCATGGATGTGTTCACCCCGGGCTCGCACGGTTCGACCTTTGGCGGCAACGCGCTTGCGGCCGCGGTCGCGCTCGAAGCGCTTCTGGTGCTGGAGGAGGAGGGGTTGGTGGAGCGCTCGCGTGAGCTTGGCGCGCACGCGCTGTCACGACTCGCGGCGCTGCGGCATCCCGCGCTTCGCGATGTGCGCGGCAAGGGTCTGTGGATCGGTGCCGAGATCGATCCCGCCTATGCCTCCGCGCGCACCGTGTGCGAGCGCCTCGTCGCTCGCGGCGTGCTGACGAAGGAGACCCATGAAACCGTGGTCCGGATCGCGCCGCCGCTTGTCATCGGGCGCGCCGACCTCGATTGGGGGCTCGACCAGTTTGCAGATGTTTTGGACGAAATCGTAGGCCGTACGGCTCGGCCGCGGCCTCAGATGGAGTGTGTAGCATGACCGACAAGCCACGTATCCTGATGTGCCGGCCCGATTTCTTCGGGGTCGACTACGTCATCAATCCGTGGATGGACCCGGCGAGCTGGGCGACCGACGCCAAGGCGCTCGCCGCCACCGCGCAAGCGGAATGGCGCGCCTACCACGACAAATTGAAGCGGTTCGGCGCCGCGATCCATCTCGTTCCGCCGGCGCCGGGTCTGCCGGACCTCGTCTTCACCGCCAATGCCGCCGTGGTGATGGACGGCACCGCGCTTCTCGCGCGCTTCCGCCATCCCGAGCGACAGCGCGAAGAGGATCGGTTCGAGCGCCTGTTCCGCCGGCTCGCGGCGGACGGCGTGATCGAGCGCGTGCGGCATCTTTCGCCCAACCTGCGGCTCGAAGGCGCGGGCGACTGCGTGTGGGATCGCACGCGCG
>DATJLY010000253.1:0-5024 GCA_035509095.1 Allostellaceae bacterium
CGTCGTCGCGCTCGTCCACCACGCGCAGGCCGGGGGTTTGCATGCCGTGCTTGGCGTAAAAGGCAGGATCGCGCGCGCCGGGCGGCGGCACGATGGCATAGGCCGCGAAGATGTCGTTGCGGCGCGAATGCTCGTAGTGGCGGGCGATGTTGGCGCCGAAACCCGGACCGATCTTGTCGAACACCTCGGGCTTCATCGCGAGGCCGGTCAGGGTGCTGCCGGTGTGATCGGGCGCGCGCCCGAAGAGGCCGAACGAATAATCGGCGATCAGCTTGTGCGCGCGCATCCGGCGCTCGAGGTCCTCGCGCGAGCGCGGGCGCAGGAACCACATATTGTAGCGGTCGCCGCCCTCGGAAAAGGACAGGACGCCATCCTGCGCCGGATCGGCCTTCCAGTCGTAGAGCGCCGCAAGCGTGCGCGCGCCGCCGCGAAATCCCGGATGGGTGGGCACGTCCTCGACCCGCTCGCCGCCGACATAGACGACGCGTCCGTCGCGCAGCCCCTTGATGAAATCGCTTCCGCTTTTCAGCATGTGTCCTGCTCAGAGCCCGACCAGCGATCGGGCGAGGATGTTGGTCTGAACCTCGGATGTCCCGCCCATGATCGAATAGGCGCGGGAATTGAAATAGCGCAAGCTCGTGGCCAGCACCTCCTCGTCCTCGGGCGGAAGCTGCAGCGTGTCATAGAGCGGCCGCTCCACGGTCCAGCGCAGCGCGTCCGTGCCGATCGCGTCCATCGCCAATTCGCAAATCGCTTGCCGGATCTCGCTCCATCGCAGCTTGAGAAGCGACGAGATGGGTCCCGGATTGCCGCCCGCCTGCACCGTCGACAACACGCCGATGCCGATCATCTCCATCGCGTCGAGGTCGCAGCCGATCTCGGCCAGCCGCGAGGCGATCTTCGGGTGCGGCGTCCCGCGCGCGCCGATCATCCGCACCAGCTTGGTGAATTGCGCGCGGACGCGTCCCGCGATCACGTTGCCGCCGCGCTCGAACTCCAGGAGATATTTCGCGACTTCCCAGCCGCGATTCTCTTCGCCGATGCGGCCGGATTTGGGCGCGCGGACATTGTCGAAGAACACTTCGTTGAATTCGTGGTCGCCGCCGGTGCCGTGGATCGGCCGCACCTTGATCCCGGGCAGGTCCATGTCCATGAGAAGGAAGGTGATGCCGGCCTGGCGCTTGCCTTCGCGCGCGGTTCGGACGAGCGCGAAGATGCGGTTCGATTTGTGCGCGTGCGTGGTCCAGATTTTCTGGCCGTTGACGATGTAGTCGTCGCCGTCGGAATCCGCCCGGGTCTTGAGCGAGGCGAGGTCGGAGCCCGACCCGGGTTCGGAATAGCCTTGCGCCCAATGATCCTCGCCCGAGCGGATGCGCGGCAGGTATTTGGCCTTCTGCTCCTCGGTGCCGAACCTCATGATCACGGGACCGACGAAATGCGTGCCCGAGGTGTTGTGCACGGGCGCGCCGGCGCGCCCGCATTCGACATCGAAGATATAGCGCTGCACCGGGCTCCAGCCGGTGCCGCCTTGTTCCAAGGGCCAATGCGGCACCGACCAGCCCTTGCGGTGGAGCGCGCGGTGGAATTGGATCGCCTCGTGCGGGTCGTCGATGAAGCTGGTGGTGAGATCGTGCGCGCGGCGCATCGCCGGCGTCACGTTGGCGGCAACGAAGGCGCGGACCTCGTCGCGGAAGGCGAGGTCGTCACGGCCGAGCGTCAGATCCATGGGTCTTCTCCCTCCGCCGTCAGCTCAACAGCCCTTCGGCCGCGAGTTCCGGCCGCGCGATCAGCGCGCCATAACGGCTCAGATGCTCGTGCGTCGCGCCGAAAAGGATCTCATAGGCGACGAGCCGCTTGGCATAGGCGCCCAGCGACAATTCCGCCGTGGTGCCGATCGCGCCATGGAGCTGAATCGCCTCCTGGTGGACCGACCGGGCGGCGCGTCCGATCTTGGCCTTGGCGCCGGCGACGGCCCGCGCGCGGCGCTCGGCCGGCCCGTCGAGCGCGAGGGTCGCGAAAAGGGCCGAGGCGCGCGCTTCTTCCTCCTTCACCTTCATGGCGACGAGGCGGTGTTGGATCGCCTGGAAGCTCGCGATCGGCTGACCGAACTGGACCCGCGTCTTGGTGTAGTCGACGGTCGCCTGGACCATGGCCGCGATCGCGCCGACCGCGTCGGCCGAAAGCGCCGCGATCGCGTGTTCGATCACGCGGTCGATGGCCGCGCCCGCATCGGTGTTGCCGCCGAGAAGCGCGTCGGCGGGGAGCGTCACGCCGGCAAGCTCGATATCGGCGGCGCGCTCGCCGCTCACCATGCGATAGGGCCGCACCACCACCCCCGGCGTGCCTGCCGCCACGACAAAGACGCCAAGGCCCGCGCCGATGCGCGCCGAGATCAGCATCGCGTCGGCCATCGGCGCGCCCAGCACCACCTTCTTGGCGCCGACGAGCGCGTATCCGCCGGGGCCGCGCGTCGCCGTGGCCGGTGCGCCTGTGTCTTCGTGCGCGAAAGCGAACCGCGCGCGCCCGGCGATCATCGGCTTCAGGAGCGCCTCCTGCTGAGCCTCGCTGCCCAAAGCCGCGATCAGACCGCCGCTTAGCACTACCGTCGCGAGATAGGGCTCTATCACCAGGAACTTGCCGAAATTTTCCATCAGGATCGCGATCTCGACCGCGCCGCCGCCGGTCCCGCCCAGCCGCTCGGCGAACGGCACGCCAAGCCAGCCAAGCTCGGCGAACGCGTCCCACAGATCGCGATTCCAGCCCGCTTCGCTCGCGACGGTCTTTTGGTAGAAGCGATAGTCGCAGCGGTCGCCCAGGAATTTCTCGGCGCTGTCGCGCAGGATCGCGTGCTCGGAATCGGGTTGCAGGTTCAACGCGTGCCTCTCCCCATCGGCGCGTCGATTGTAAACGCCGCCGCGCCCGCTGCGTAGGGTCTTGCGCGGCAAGGCGGTTCCCATACCATGCGGGGCAACGAAAGGACCGTCATGAGCAGCACCGATGCAGCGCGCGCGGCCTATTACGGCCGCGTCGGCACGCACAATCTCTCGCCTTTGTGGACGACGCGGCTGGTCCCGCCCGAGCCCAAGGATCATGTCCGCTCGGTCCCCTATCTTTGGGACTATGACAACGTGGTGCGCCCGATGCTGCTCGAAGCGGGCCCGCTAATCACCGCGAAGGAGGCGCAGCGGCGCGTCTTGACCCTGGAGAATCCCGGGCTTGGCGGCGCGCATCGGATCCTCGATTCACTTTATGCCGGGCTGCAGCTCATCCTGCCGGGCGAGATCGCACCGGCGCATCGCCATTCCCCGTCGGCGCTGCGCTTCATCATGGAGGGCGACGGTGCCTATACGGCGGTGAGCGGCGAGAAGTCCTATATGAAGCGGGGTGACTTCATCATCACGCCGTCGATGACGTGGCATGATCACGGCCACGAGGGCAAGGCGCCGGTCGTCTGGATGGACGGGCTCGACATTCCCATGGTCGGCACGTTCGGGCCGATGTTCTTCGACGTCTATCCCGGCGAGCGCCATCCCGAGCGGCGGCCGCCGGGCGACAGCCGCGCGCGCTATGGCGCCAATATGCGGCCCGTGAACGAAAGCTGGAGCCATCCGGAATCGCCGATCTTCAGCTATCCCTACGAGCGTTCGCGCGAGGCCTTGGAGGAGCTGCGCCGCAACCGCGAATGGGACCCGATCGACGGATTGAAGCTCGAATATATCGATCCGACGCGCGGCGGCAGCGCGATGCCGACGATCTCGACCTTCCTGCAATTGCTGCCCAAGGGATTTTCCGGCGCGCGCCGGCAGACGACCGAGAACGCCGTCTATTCGCCGGTCGAGGGGCACGGCCGCGTCATTGTCGGCGAAGGCGGCAGCGAGACGGTCCTGGCGTGGAAGCCGCGCGACATTTTCGTGATCCCGTGCTGGGTCCCGCATCGGTTCGAGGCCGACGAGGACGCGACGCTGTTCAGCTTCTCCGACCGCGTCGCGCAGCAGAAGCTCGGCCTCTGGCGCGAGGAGCGGCCCCGGAATTAGCAACCGCCGGGATCACGGCCGCTTGAACGCGTCGGTGATGATCCCCGCCTTGCGGTCGCCGTCGGCCATAGGCTCGAGCCCATAGAAATTCTCGATCGTGCGCAGGACCGAGTAGTGGTCGATATACTCGGCATAGCTGCCGGGCACGACGCCTTGCCCCGCCATGATCGTCGGGATGTGGTTCACATACTTCTTGGCGACAGGCTGCCCTTTCGCATCCATGATCAGCGTGCCGTCATCCTCGTCCTCGTCCCAGGTGACGATGAGAAGGCTGTTATGGGTCATGGCCCATTGCCGATAGGGCTCGATATTCTGCTTGAGCCAGTCGTCCATCGCTTTCCAATAGTCGGTCCCCGGCTTCGCCGCCGCCGATTCGTGTGCGTCGTCGATCTCGTTGGGGATGACCATGGCAAGCGTCGGCAGCTTGGAAAAGCCTGCGGCATCGGTCGGAAACGCATCCATCGGCAGGTTCACGGTCGACGGCAACTGGTTCTTGCCGAGGGCGGCGTCGCTCGCCGCCTGCCAATTGGCCCAGGGATTGTGTTTCTTCTGATAGTCGACATCGCTTCCGGGCGGTCCCACATTCTGGACGCCCGTGAATCCGGCGGCCGGAAGGTCTTCGGAATATCCCGTGAAGCTGAACCCCGCATCGCGCAGCGCGACGCCTAGATTGGGCGTATCGAGCGGCGTGTCCTTCAGCGGATCGTCGGTCCCGACGACGCCGTGGCCACGATAGGGATTGGATCCGTCCGGGTTGCGAACCGCCTCGGAGCCGGTGCCCTGCGTGCTGCCGGAGAAGAGCGCCAGATAGTTGGGCTGCGACGGGTGGTCGATCGCGTGCGCGTTGGTGAAATACGCGTTCTCCTGCGCCAACTGGGAAAGATAGGGCATCCGGTCCTTCAACAAGTGCCGCGCGGAGAGATTCTCCTCGATCACGATGACGATGTGGTCGGGTCTCCACGTCTTGGCGTCGGCCGACGCGCCCCCGGA
>DATJLY010000254.1:0-3700 GCA_035509095.1 Allostellaceae bacterium
CGGCGCGGATCTTCTGCGTGCTCGCGGCGCTGTGGATGGTCGTGATGGCGTGGCGCCTCTATCCGCAGTTCGGAAACGCGATCCGGGTCGACGGTCAGCAGACAACGGTCGCGGCCTATCTTCGCGACGCGTGCGGTCGGCGCGTCGGCCCCGCTGCCGTCACCTGCCTTGCCGAGGCCCGCGAGGAGACGCAGCTCATGCTGCGTCGGGAGCAAGGGAAATCCGTGCTGCTGATCCTCGCGCCGGCCATCTTCTATGCGCTCTGGTGGCCGGCGTATCGCCTGCACGTCGAGCTGCGGGCGCGACGGGCGGCGGCATCGTCCTCGTTGTAAAGGGGCTATTCGGCGGGGATCGTTGCCAGTGCGGCCTCGATCTCGCGCACATGCCGCGCGACATCGATCTCAAGCGCCGACGCGACTTCGAGTCGCCGATCCTCGAACACATGCACCTTGGCCCGCCGGCGCCGGCGCCAATCCATCACCGCTTTGTCCCGCGCCTCGAGAAGGGTCGCGATCTGCGGCCGGTAAAGGCCGACCATCGCGGTGATCCAGCGGTTGAGCAGCGGCGCGGGCGCCGCGGGCGCGACGACAAATCGGTCGAGCATCGTCGTCACGTCGGCGGCCCGATGCCAGGTCTCGCCAGTCACCCATCGGTTGGTGGTGAAGAGGCGCACCGGCGTGCCCCGCGCATCCATCGCGATCGCGATAAGATGACACCAGATATCGCCGTCCTGGCCCTCGGGCGCCGAGGGCGCGTCAGGCGCCGCCGGCGAGCCGGCGATCGCAAGCTCCGGCAGGACGAGCGGCCGCACGCCGTCCGGTATGCCGCGCGCGCGAAGGAAGGTATGGAAATGGCCTTGCTCGCGGGAACCGCGCTCGCCGGGCGGATGGGCATGGTAGAAATATTGGGCGCAGGAGCGCGGGTCGGAGATGTCGCCGGGGGGATAGTGGCGCCAGTCGACTTCCGCGGTGTCTCCGCCCAGCGCCGCCGCCACGATGCCGCCGGTCGCTGCCAGCGCGGCGCCGCATTCGGCGACGGTCCGCGCGTGCGTGGCCAGCGCTTCCCATTCCGTGCGGGTCGGCTTTGCGCTCATCGCTTCGCCGTTGCGAGAGTGTCGGCGACCCACGGCACCAGCGCGCCCAAGGCATCGTGGAGGGCGGTATCGAAGCCCGCGACGATCTGCGGCAGGTCGTTCGTCGCCGGTCGCGACGTGCCCTCGAAGCGCTGCACCGCGAGCACCGCGCGGCCTGGCAGCGCCACGAGGCGGCATTCGAGCTCGACATCGATCACGGGCGGCCCGTCTCCGTCATAACGTGCCTCGAACTGACGCAGGTCGCATGCAAGGACGGCATCGGCGCGAAGCTCGCCCGACCGCCGCGCCACGACGCGGATCGCGCCGGCATTCTGCAGCGAGTCGACCATCAGCGTTTGGACCAGCGCCGGCGCCTGATCGGTCCAGGCGGAGTCGGCGAAATAGTCGAGGCTCACCGGACCGCGGGTCAAAACGATGCGGTCGGTGTCGAGCGCGGCCGACGAAGAGGGTCGGTCGACGGCGAGCTGCGCATCGACGACGCGCGCGGGCGCCCCGGTGCCGGCGAGCGCCGTCAGGCGATAGAGCGCCGGCGGCGGCTTCGGATGCGGCAGGATGCTGGTGCAAGCAAAGAGCGCGAGGAGGCTTGCCGCGGCCAGAAGACGCAAGAGGCTCATTTCGGCCGATATCCTTCGCGCCGGTCGCCATAAAGAAGGAGCGATGGATCGCGCGACAAGGAGTCCGCGATGCGTGAGAGCTGCGCCACGAGCTGCTGCGACTGCTCGACGAGCTGCTGGAGCTGGTCGAGGCCGGTGGTGGTGAAGGCGTGAAGCTGCGGCGCATTGTCGGTGACGGTCCGGTCGGCGGCTTGCGCCAGGTCGCCGATCCGCCGTGATGTCGCGTCGATCGATTTGAGCGTGGCCTGCATTTCGCCGTCCGGTCCAACCAGCTGGTTAAGAGATGCCAGGATGGCGTTCGCCGTGTCGAGCGTTTGATGAAGCTGTTGCAGCGTCTTGGCCCCGTCCGCCAGCGCGGTGTCGATGTCGCCGGTGTGGCTCGCCGCTGCCGCGCTCACTTTGCGGAAATTTTCCAGCGTCTCGCTCACGGCCTGGCGGTTTGCCGGACTGAGCAGCGCGTTGAGCTGATCGGTCAAAGTGATGACGCGGTTCAAGAGCTCGGGCGCACCCTGCACCACGCGCTCGAGCCCGGATTGCTTCGACGGGATCACGGGATAGCGCTGACCGGCCTCGCGGGTCAGAAGCGGCGCTTCGCGCGTGCCGCCGGTGAGGTTGACATAAGTGCCGCCGGTCACGCCCTGAAGCTCGAGCGAGGCGACGGTGTCGGTCTTGACCGGAACGCCGGGCTGAAGTTCGATCGTGACGCGCACCTTGGTCGGGTCGGTCGGATCGAGCTTGATCTCGCCGACCCTGCCGACGGGCAGTCCGTTATAGCGCACGGTCGAGGCGGGGCTGAGGCCCGTGACCGAGCCCTCGAAATAGATGTCGTAGTAGGTCACCTCCTCGCGGAACTGCACGCGCGCGAACCACAGGACGGCGACCAGCAGCCCGGCCACGAACAGCAGCACGAACCCGCCGACCAGCACGTAGGGAGCCCGCGTTTCCATCGCCTCATCCACCGTCTGCCGTATGGGCGGCCAGCGCCGCCCGCCCGCGCGGCCCTTGGAAATAGTCGTGAATCCAGGGATTCGGATCGTGCAGCAACTCCTCCATTGTGCCGATCTTCACCCGATTGTCGACGAGCACCGCGACTCGGTCCGCACATGCGATGAGGCTGTCGAGATCGTGTGTCACCAGGAACACGGCAAGCCGCAGGCTTTCCTGCAGATCGAGGATGAGCTGATCGAAGGACGTCGCTCCGATCGGGTCGAGCCCCGCCGTCGGCTCGTCGAGGAAGAGAAGCGGCGGGTCGAGCGCCAAGGCGCGGGCCAATCCGGCGCGCTTGCGCATCCCGCCCGAAAGCTCGGACGGGAACTTGGCGCCGCTATCGGGCGGAAGCCCCACGAGCGCCAGCTTCAGCGCGCAGATCTCGTGCATCAAGGCGGGCGGAAGATCGAGCCGTTCCTTGAGCGGGACGGCGACGTTTTCGGCCACTGTCAGCGAACTGAACAGCGCGCCGTCCTGAAACATGACGCCCCAGCGCTGCCCGGCCCGCTCGATCTCGCCGGACGCCGCCATGTCGCGCCCGAAAATCTCGATCGTGCCGGTCGCCGGCGGAAGCAGTCCGACGATTGTTTTCAGCAGCACCGATTTCCCGGCGCCCGACGCGCCCACCACTCCCAGCACCTCGCCTGGCCAAAGCTCGAGATCGACGTCGCGCTGGAGCACGCGCCCGTTGATCTGCGTGGCGAGCCCCCTGAGCCGGATCGCCGGCTCAGATGCCGAGCCAGGAGAAGAGGACGGAGAAGGCGGCATCGATGATGATCACGAGAAAGATCGACTGCACGACCGACCGCATCGTGTGGCGGCCGACGCTTTCGGCGCTGGGCTCGACGTTCAGGCCCTCGTGACAGCCCACGAGGGCGATCGCGGCCGCGAAGAAGGGCGCCTTGATGATGCCAAGCCAGAAGCTCCACATCGAGACCGCGCCCTGGAGCTGTTCCATGAACAGCGGCAAGGGACTGCCGAGCACGAGCCAGCACAGGATCGCGCC
>DATJLY010000255.1:0-9777 GCA_035509095.1 Allostellaceae bacterium
CGCGGCCGCGCAGCAAGGCATGATCTCGATGTATGAGGACGGCATGCGCAAAGTGGCTGCGGGCCTCACCTCCATCGAAGAGGTCTTGCGCGTCACGAGGGACGTCTGACATGCCGAGCTTCCGCTACGAGGCCGTCGCCGCGTCGGGGGAGCTCGTCATCGGCGAAATGGAAGCCGCGACGCGCGACGACATGGTCCTGCACCTCCAGCGGCTGGGGCACGTCCCGATCCGCGCCGAGGCCGAGGGGGCGCGGCGGCGCTCGCGTTTCTCGCGGCCGCTCCTCTTGTTGCCGCGCGCGCGCCGGAACAGCGATCTTGTCCGCATGACTCAGCAGATCGCAGTGCTGCTGGAAGCGGGCCTCACGATCGACCGCGCGCTCGAGATCGCGGCGTCGACGAACCCCGGCGGCACAGAGGCGCAAGCGCTCGTCGCCGCGCTCGAACGCGTGCGGGGCGGCGCCTCGCTTGCCGACGCGATGGCAGCGGACCCGGCGTCGTTCCCCCGGTTCTATGTCGGCATGGTCCGGGCCGGCGAGGCCGGAGCGACGCTCGATACGACCCTGCGCGATCTCGGCACGCTGCTCGAGCGCAACGCCGCCTCGCGCGAGCAAGTCAAATCCGCGTTGATCTACCCGGCGCTGGTGCTGGCGACCTGCGTCGCGTCGATCGCGCTTTTGTTCCTGTTCGTGATCCCGCGGTTTCGGCCGATCTTCGACCAGGCCGGGTCCACGCTGCCGCCCATCGCCGCGGCGGTCTTCGCAATTGCCGATTTCACGCGGGATTGGTGGTGGGCGGCGCTGCTCGGGATGGCGATCGCGACGCTCGCCATCTCCCGCGCGCTTAGGCGGCCCGGCGGCCGAGCGCGCTGGGGCCGCGCCATCCTTGTCCTGCCGCTGGTCGGCGACATCGTGATCCGGATCGAGACCGGGCGCTTTGCCGGCACGCTCGGCACGCTGCTCCAGAACGGCGTGGCGCCCGTCACCGCGCTTGCGATCACGCGAGAGTCGATCGGCAACGGCACGATCGCCGAAGCGCTCGCCGCGCTCTCCGACCGTCTCAAAGAGGGAAAGGGCTGGGCCGGCCCGATCGCGGAGGCACGCCTTTTTCCGCCGCTCGCCGTCCAGCTCATCCGGGTCGGCGAGGAGACCGCACGTCTTGAGTCGATGCTGAAGAAGATCGGCGAGATCTATGCGGACGAGACGCGCCGCAGCATCGACCGGCTGTTGGCGCTGCTGGTGCCGGGCATCACGATCCTGCTCGGGCTGATCGTGGCCGTGGCGATCGGCTCGATCTTCTCGGCGATCCTCAGCGTCTACGAATTCGCCCTATGACCAGGGACGGCGCGATGGCGACGCGGCACCGGGCAATCGCGGGCTTCACCCTCATCGAGGTCATGGTCGCCTTCGCAGTGGCGGCGATCTTGATGGTCGTGCTGTCGCGCGCGTTGGGATTGGGCGTCGTGGCCACGGCGCGGGTCAAATCGCAAGGCGACGCGGTCCTCATCGCCGAGTCGACGCTCGACTCGATGGGCACGGTCACGCCCTTGAAGGACGGCGACACGGCCGATCTCGATGAAGGGGGCTATCACATCCACGCGACCGTCGACCGATATGTCGACCCGGCGCGGCCGACAAGCCACGGCTACCTGGCACTCTATCGGGTGCGCGCCACCGTCATGTGGCGCGAAGCGCGTCAGCGCCGCTCGCTGACCTTGACGACGCTTCGTCTGGCACGGCCAGGCTGAGGCGTCATGAGCGAGCATCCGTCCCATCGCTCCTCATCGGGCTTCATGCTTGTCGAGCTGCTCGTCGTCCTGACGCTTCTTGGCCTTCTTAGCACGTTGTTGTTCGGCGGCCTGCGCTATGCGGCGCACGCGGCGGCGGCCGGTACGGCAATCCTCGGCCGGGCGTCCGACGCCACCCTGGCCGAGACTTTCTTGCGTTCCGTCCTCGCCGATGCGCGGCCGATGCCGGACGAGGAGGACGCGTCGATCGCCTTCGCGGGCGAGCGCGATCGCGTGGATCTGGTCGGCGAGCCGCCGTCCCGCCTCGCGCCCGGCGGCTTTTATCGCATCGAGATCGGGCTCGATCGGCAAACGCACGTCCTGGCCGTCCGCTGGACCCGGCTCTCGCACGACGGCATGGGCAAGCGCGTCGATGCGTCGCCTCTTGTCGATCATGTCGCGGACGTGGCGTTTGGCTATTTCGGCGCCGGCTCCGGCGATGAAGGCCCGTCCTGGCATGACACGTGGGAAGAGCAAGGCACGTTGCCGGGCCTCGTTCGGATGCGGGTCGCCTTCACCGATGGAACACAGGCGCCGGATCTCGTTGTGGCGGTGCGCGGAGCATCCGCGCAATGAGGGCAAGGGCGCAAATTCCGGTGTCGCGGCAGCTCACTGATACCGTCCGTCTGCTGTGGCAGTGGTGGCGCCGGGAGATCGCTGCGATGGTCCCGGAGCCGGTGACGCGGTGGCTCGCCGGCGACCCGGCGCGGCTCATCGTCACCGTCGAGCACGACCAGGCCGTCTTCCTCCAAGAGATTGGCGGCCGTCGCCGGCGCGTCGGCTCGGCCGATCTCGCGCGCGCCGAACCGGCGGTGCTTCGGCGCACTCTTTCGTCGCAAGCGGCCGATCCGATCCTGGAACTCCCCGCGGCTCTGGCGCTGCGCCGCAACATCACTTTGCCCGCGGCGGCTGAAGCCAATCTCGCCGAAGTGGTGTCGTTCGAGCTCGAGCGGCATACGCCGTTCCGGCGCGCCGAGGCCTACCACGGGTTCCGGATATTGAGCCGCGACGGAGCGCGGCAGCGCATTGTGATCGAGCTGACCGCGGTCTCGAAAGCGATCGTCGACACCGCGGTCACGCGTCTTGCCCTCGCTGGCCTAACTGTCTCCGTGGCCCGGGCGGCGGGCGAGAATGCCGGCATCGAGCCGTCGCCAAACCTGCTGCCGGTCCGCGCGGCGCCACGTCTGTCCCGTCTCCCGCGGCTCGCGCTCGGCATTTCCGCGCTGACGACGGTCGCGCTCATCCTTGCCGCGGCTGCGATCCCGATTGTGCGCGCACACCGCGACGCCGCACGGCTCGACGCGGCGCTTCAATCCGCACGGGCGCAAGCGGCGGAAAGTGCGCGGCTCCAGAGCGCGATCGATGTCGCATCGCGCGAGCAGGGATTCCTCGCCCGGCGCAAGAACGAGACGATACCCGTCTCGCGCCTCCTCGACACGCTCACGAAGCTGGTGCCGGACGGAAGCTGGCTCACCGAGATGCAGGTCACGGGGAGCGATCTGCGCATCATCGGCGAAAGCCCATCCTCTTCGGCGATCGTCGCGCTGCTCGACAAGACGCCGGGCCTTTCCGACGCGGGCTTCCGCTCGCCGGTCACCCAGGACGCGCACGGCCTCGAGCAATTCGATATCGGCGCCCGTCTCGACGCGAAGGCCGGCGAATGACGACGTTGCCGCGCCGGCTCAACCGGGCGATGGCGATCCTGCTGCTTGCCGGCGCGATCGCCCTTCCCGTCGTCGCGGTTATGGTGCCGCTTGGCGCCGATTACGCCGCGACGAGAGCGCGGATCGCCCAAACATCGCTTGCGCTTGGGCGTTATCGTCAAGCCGCGGAACGTCTGCCGCAGCAGCGCACCGCCTTGACGGCGCTCGAGCAGCGCGAGGACCACGCGGACGGATTCCTCGCCGGCGGCAACGAGACGCTGATCGGCGCCGAGCTGCAGAATCGCATCAAGACCGTTGTCGAGGCGGCGCGTGGCGAGCTTCGCAGCACTCAGGTCTTGCCGCCGCGCGACGAAGACGGGTTCCGCCAGATCGCGGTCCGCGCCGAGATGACGGGCGACCTTGCATCCGTGCAGGCGATCCTTTATCGGCTCGAGACGGCATCGCCGACTCTTTTCCTCGACAATATCGATCTGCGGGTCCATCCGACGGACCATCGCGACGGCAGCGACGACGTGCCGCCGCTCGATGCGAACTTCACGGTCTATGGCTATGTTCGCGCGCGGCGGTGAGGCCGCCATGCCGGGCGCGCGAGCGACGCTGCGCGTTCTGGCGGTGCTCGCGGTGGTCAATATCACGCTTGCCGCGGCGGTCGGGTTGGAGCTCTCCTCGCCGGCGAGCCGCGCGGCGCCCACACCCTCGCCGGTGGCGCGGGCAACAGGAACCGCGGCGGCCGTCGACAGCGCCTCCCCTCCCCCGCTCGACGCCTATAAAGCGGTGCTGGATCGCCCGCTCTTTGCCCGCACGCGCCGGCCTTTGCCGCCGCGCGCAACCGAGGAAGCGGTGATCGATGCGTCAACCTTTGCGCTTGCGGGCATCACCATCTCGGGCGCCGTCAGGATCGCGGTCATGCGGCACGGCACGCCGCCGGTGATCTCTCACGTCACGGAAGGTCAGTCGATCGACGGGTGGACCATCGCTCGGATAGCGGACGACCGTGTCCTTCTGCGCCACGGCGCGACGGACCACACGATCCGCCTTTATCCCGACCCGAGCGGCCCCACCACCGAATGATCCCTATAAGGGCTTAGTGGGCTTCTGCGGCGGTACGCGCGTCGAGCGGTACCGGCGCCGCCAGCGCTCCCTGCCGCTCGAGCCGGGCCGCAAGCGTGCTCCGCGGTCTGCTCGTGATCTCCCGCAGCAGCGAGAGCACGGCGATGAGCGTGTAGTAGCCGTCGTAATAGGCCATCGACAGGAAGGTGCCGGCAAGGAAGTAGCCGGCAAGAGAGACCTGGCACATGGTGGCAAGGTCGCCGGCCCAGGTAAATTCGGGCCGGGATCGCGCGGCGCGACGCGTGACGCTCGCGTTGCGCCAACCGACGAGCGCGATGGCAATGGTCAAGACGATGCCAGGAATGCCGAGATCCCCCAGCGACTGGAACCATATGCTGTGATAGGCGAGGACCTGTTCGTCCGGATAATATTTCGCGACCGCGTAAAAGCTTTCCGAGGCGTCAAAGCCGCCACCGACGAGTGGCCGGTCGGTTGCGAGGCGGATCGCAAAATGCCATTGGCTGATCCGGTTCATGGCCGACGTATCCGCTTCGTAGGTATCGATCGTGTTGATCCGATTGACCCACTGCTGCGGCATGAAGAGGACCGCGGGCACGAGTACGAGCGCACCGATGATCCCAACCGTCGCCTTCTGCTTCGCCTTCCACCAGAAGAAGCCGGCGACCAGCGACAGGGCCAGAAAGGCGCCACGCGAATAGGTGCCGAGCACGGCGACGACCGTGCAGCCCATCATTATCGGAAGACCAATCCTTATGAACCGATTCACGGAGTTCAATCGCAGATAGTACATCAGCGGCAACGTCATGACCATGATCAGGCCAAGATTGTTGTTGTCGCCGGTCGCCGTCCCGGCGACGCCGAGAACGTGCGACTGCCCCCCGGACAACAAGGTGAACAGGCCGCCCTTCAACGACAGATATCCGATCGACAGCACGTAGACCCAGATCAGCGCATGGATTCTGACGCGATTGGTCATCACGACCAAAACGGTGATGACCATGACCAGAGTTTTGATGTTCTTGTTCCACTCGTCCCAAGCGTTATGCGGGTCGAGGGCGAAAAATGAGTTCGCCGTCATCACGATCCCGAGCAGGACGAAGAGCCACGGCGTCAGATTGTTGGGCAGCCGCTTCGGCTCGCGCGAGATGACGAGGCCGATGGCGGTGATGACGGCTGCCGCGTACACAACCGGCAGCGCATCCCCAAAGGTTATCCGCTGCGGATTCATGAACGAGAGCCAGCACCAGACGAGCACGCCGGCATAGGGCGCGACAAACGTCAGCGGCAGCGTCGCCATGAGCGTCAAAAGGAGAACTAAGGTGCGCATTTCACTCGAAGATTCGGATTGGCAACAAGATCAGCGCCAACATATTAAGGCCACGCGGAGGATACCACGAGCAAGGTAAATTTTTCATATTTCTGGTCGCCGCCGCGCCCGGCCGACCGCCCGGCGCGGCCTATCGGCACCGCTTGTGATCAGTCATTTGCCTGGCGCCATTCGAGGAGGCGGACAGGGGCCGTTGGCATGCCCGTGAAGGATAGGACGGCCTGCCGCTCGAACCTTATGCCCGTGACGGTCACAGCGTTGGCGATGATCGTCGCGGCGCGGAGATCGCCAATCGCCGTATAGCCGCCGCTATCGACGAACTGCGCCGCTGCGGTAATCGGCGCACCGAGGGGCCGCGCCGTGCGCGACGCAACGATCGCGTCGGCCATCTCCGCGGTCATCCCGGGAATGGCCATCAGCACCGCGCGCGGTGCGGTGTCGAGTTCAATTCGGCGCGACTCCGAATAGACCGTGAGCGCCGGAACGAGCCGCGCGAAGGTCGCGTGGTCGATATCGGCGTCCGATTGCAGGTCGCCGACGCTGCGGAACGGCATCTGCGCCAACTGCTGAAGCGTCGGTCCTCCCAGGATCGCGCCCATCGCGATATCGCCGGGCGCGTATTTCGGAACCGGCGCGCTGGCGCGACGTTCCCTCACCGCGTCGAGAATGCGCGCTCCGACATCGCCCGGGATGCCGAGACCATCGAGCAGGCCCGATATCACCTCGATAGGTGCCCAATTGAGGTCGATCTTCCCTCCCTCATCCTGGACCGAGAGAAGGATCTGGCCGCCGTCGAACGAGACCTTCCACGTCCGTCCGTCCGCTTTCACGCGATTTTCGAGATCGGGATCGATGAGGTTCGACACCGCCAACGCATAGCCGGCCTCGGCGAGCGCGCGAGCGCGGGCGAGTTCGACCGTATTGGCGGACGCACGGAGGTCGTTTCGCGCGAGCGCCACGAAATTGGCGACGAGCGCCGCCATGAGGGCCAGAAGCGCCACCACCACGAGCAGCGCGAAGCCGCGATCATCGCGCACCATGTCAAGCGCGCGGCACGTCACGCGCGCCGATCCACCCTTCTTTCCGGCGGGCTTCGACGCTCATCGGTCGGCGCCGATCACCTCGTCACCGGACGACGGGGCGGCAGATCGGCGGATTGAGGGCCACGTCCTCGGGCGAGAGTTCGGCATGCTGTTGCGGCGGCGGTGTCGATGGCTGTGGCAGCAGGATTCTCCACCACTGCGCCGCCGGGAGCACGCGGATCACCGCCATCATGCCGTTATCCTCGTGGTCCAGGATGTGGCAGTGAAACGGGATATCCCCGGCAAGCGACTCCGGAAAATAGACCTTGATGCGCACCCGCCCCGGCAACAGCGTGTCATTGGGCGCATGGGAATCGTTGGGCGTCGCGTAAGGGACGTTGACGACATCGACGAGCGGAGGGTCCGGCAGCGGCTGGTCGTTGACCGCAAGGACGCGGAAATGGACCTGGTGGATGTGGAAGGCATGCAGCTCGTGGGTCCAGTTCTCGATGACCCATTCTTCCGTGGTGCCTGCGCGTGTCGTGATCAACGGCGGGCCGCCCATATGGAACGGCGCGATCTGGGCGCCGGGCTTCAGCTCGGTGATGGCGTAGTCGACTTCGTCGTCGCTGCCGGGCCGGGGATATTCGGTAAGCGCGATGGTCCGTTCCTTCGTGGTGCGCTGACCCAAAATGCCGGCGAAAATACTGGGCGGATCGGCGACCGGCGGCGGCGCCGGGGGATCGGCCACCGGCGGCCATTTCGTCCGATCGGCAGTGAGGACGGCGAGCGTGCGCTCGGGCATGAGATTGCCCGCGCACCCGGTATCGACGGCATGGCTCACGAGGTGCGCGGTGTGGCCGATCGGGGGCGGGCTCACGAGGAACTCGATGCGCCCCGCCGGCGGCAGGAGTTGCGCGTCCGCCGTGCGCTGGGGCGGAAGCTCGACGCCGGCATCGTCGGCAAGAGGCGCGCCGTCGCGCGCGACGATCGCGATCGGCAAGTTGGTCCCGTCGTCATCGACGACCGCAAGGTCGAGATACTCGTCCGCGGTTGCATTGACGATGCGCCACAGCTCCTTCTTCATGGGCGGCAGCACATAATGCGCGAGGCTGGCGTCGCCCGGCGCCCCTTCCGGCACGGGCGTTCCGTTGAGGGTCAGGATGCCATCGGGCTGTGGCGGAGCGCAGCCCACCTCATGCTCGGTATCGATCCGCTCGGGCCAGGTGCGCGGCGGGCCAGTGGGCTTTGGCGGCGGCGGCGCGGCGTTTTCCTCATCATCATCGTCGGTCAGCTGATCGGGATTCTGCGGGACGACCTGCGCGATCGGGGTTGGCGGCGGCGCGATGCGCGTTTGTCCGATGACGATGATGCGGTCGTGAATACCCATGGCCTTGCGGGCGTCGTCGTCGGGCCCCTCGACGACCACCGCGCCATAGAGGCCCATTTCGACCTGCGCCTCGACTTCGCCATGGAAATGCGGGTGATACCAGTAGAGCCCCGTCGGCATGTTGGGCGGGATCTGATAGACATAGCTGATCGTGTGCCGCTGACAGGTGATGCGCGGCATCGCAGGATCGGCGCAGGTTGCCAGCACCTCGTCCTGTGGCGGCACGGGCGGCACCGGGAAGCCATGCATATGCAGATTGGTGATGCCGGTCGCCGCGTGCGACATGCCGGCGACGACGGGGATGAAGCCGGCACGCGCCGGAATCGGCGAGCGCGGCGCATCAAGCTGAGCCTCGGGGACGAACCGGGAGATCGCGTCGGCGTCGGTGATCTCGTTCGAGAGGGTAACGGACAGGGTGTCGCCCTGGCGCACGCGGATGACCGGTGCGTCGGCGATGCCGTCGCTCACATAGCACAGCCGATCCACGCCCTGCTTCACCTCGATCGCCAGGCGCTTGACGCGATCGGTCGAGGTGAATTCGCGAATCTCGTGACCGGGAGGCGGCGTGCCGACCCCACACGGCGCCTTCGGGGTCGATGTCGGATCCCAAGTGGCCGCTGCGGCGACGTGACTGAAGAGACCGACGCTGCACACAAGCGCCAGCACAACCGGAAAACGAGCCCCCACGGTTTTCACCGTCTTTGTTCTGACTGTCTGTCTTTGATCTCGCCTGACTCTTAGGCGCTTAATGTTAGGGTTTTATGACGGTCGCCGCCCCGGGGGCTGGGCGGCGACCGTCACAAGGCACTCGAGGCCATCACGCGCGCTTGCGGCGCCGCGCGGCCCCAAATCCCAGCATTCCCATGGTGAACAGCGCGAGCGAGGTCGGCTCGGGCACCGGGTCCGGGTCCGCATTCACGCTCCAGTTGACCGCCTGTGATTGACCAAAGCAGAACGGCTCTCGGCTCGAGGTGCAGAAGCCCGTTCCGTAGTCGAGCGGCGGATCATAGGCCGCGATCGGCGTCGGCAGGCTGAAGATGCCGGAATTGACGTTGAGCGCGATCGCATCGGTGCCCGAGGGAAGCAGGATCGAGCTGTCCGACGTAAGGTCCGCATTGAGATTGAACGTCTCGGTCGCGTTCTGATCCCTGCTGTCGGCGTTGACATCCACATAGCTGCCGGTCGTCAGGCTGCCCTGGGCCAGCAGCGTCGCCGATCCAAGGCTGCAGCCGGTGATCGATGCGGAGGTCGCCGTGTTCGAGAAATTGCAGCGGCTGCCCGAGATGCCGTAAATGTCGATCGTGCCCGACATCGTTCCGGTGGCGCCGTTGAAATTGTTGCCGCTCCAAGTGCCGCCGGAAGATGAAAGGTCCGAGACGACGGCAAAGAGCTGCCAGGTGAATCCGATGCCGGTTAAGAACGCGTCGGAAAAGTCGGTGATGTTGATCAGCATCTCGCCCGACGCGAGCTGGCCCGGGTTGCTGGTGCTGCCTGCGAAATCCAGATAATCGTTGATCGTG
>DATJLY010000256.1:0-5269 GCA_035509095.1 Allostellaceae bacterium
CCCGAAGACGGGATGGAGGTGATCTGCACCGGCCGCATCACCACATTTCCCGGCCGCTCGCGCTATCAGCTCGTGGTCGAGAGCATGGAGCTCGCCGGCATCGGCGCGCTGCTGAAGCTCTTGGAGGACAGAAAGCGCCGACTTGCCGCCGAAGGCCTTTTCGAGGACGCGCGCAAGAAGAAGCTCCCGTTCCTGCCGCGCGTCATCGGCGTGGTGACCTCGCCTTCGGGCGCCGTGATCCGCGACATCCTGCACCGCCTCGCCGACCGCTTCCCGCGCCGCGTGCTGATCTGGCCGGTCGCGGTGCAAGGCGAAGGCGCGGCGCAGCAGGTGGCGGATGCGATCGCGGGCTTCAACCGCTTGCCGCTCGACGGCGGCACGCCGCGCCCCGATCTTCTCATCGTCGCGCGCGGCGGCGGCAGCCTCGAGGACCTGATGCCGTTCAACGAGGAAGTTGTCGTGCGTGCGGCGGCATCCTCGGCCATCCCGCTCATTTCCGCGGTCGGCCACGAGACCGACACGACGCTGATCGATCTTGCGAGCGACCGGCGCGCGCCGACGCCGACCGCGGCCGCCGAGATGGCGGTGCCGGTGCGGCTCGAACTCGCGGCCGACCTCGACGGCAAGTCGCTCCGGCTCGGCAAGGCGATTCAGCGACATCTTGGCGAGCTGCGCACCGGCTTGCGTGCGGCCGGGCGCGGATTGCCCGATCCGAGGAGCCTGTTGGAGACCGCGGCGCAGCGGCTCGACGACCGCGACGAGCGTCTGCGCGTCGCGCTGACCCATCTCGTGCGGCTCGGCCGGCACCGGCTCGAGGCGGCGACGCGGCGGATCGTGCCGGCGCTGCTGATGGCACAGATCGAGGCCGTGCGAAAGCGCCTCACGGACGAGACGGCGCGCCTTGCGCAGGGGATCGCGCGCCTGCTCGAACGGCGCGAGGTCGCGCTCGCCGGCGCCGCCGGGCGGCTCGCAAGCTGGTATCAGGCGGAGCAGAAGGTGCTGGAGAAAGGGTATGTCCGCGTGCGCAGCGAGAAGGGGCTCGTCCTGATGCGCGCGGCGGACGTGCCGCCCGGCGCCTCCTTGAGCCTCGAATTCCACGACGGCGTCCTTGCCGTCACCGCGGCCCGCGAAAAGCGCGCCCCCCGGCGCGGCGAAGGCGAACAGGGCAAGTTGTTGTAGGCGCAAAAATACCGCGCGAATTTGCGGCAAATTCTCGCGATCGGGCGGCCGCGGCAACACGCGCCAAATGCCTCGAAAAGCGGCTTCGAAACCGCGTCGACGCCCGGGAACCTGTTAAGGGAACTGTTACGTAGCAGACGCTAAATCGGATCCCAGTTCGGGGAAAGAAACCGATGAGCGTCGACAAGACAGCCCACTCCCTTTCCGTTCATCCGCACGGACGCGCCGCTGCGGCCGGGCTGTGCCGCGAGCCGCGCGCGATCCTGGTCATCGACTTTCCCGATTTCAGCCGGCTCGAGGACGAGACGATCCCGGTCTTCCACGAATTCGTCATGCGCCCGGTCGCCGAGGTGATGGAGGCGCATCAGGAGGGGCGTCTTTACGACAACACCTGGGGCGACGCGATCATCGCGATCTTCGATCGGGCGGTGCTCGCCGCGCGCTTCTCGCTCGAGCTGCAGGCGCGCCTGGCCTTGGTGCCCTATGCCGAGCTGGGCATGCCGCCGACGCTCCGGCCGCGCATCGCCGGCGATTTCGGCCGCACCTGGGAGGGGTTTGATTTCGTGCGCAAGGAGATCACCTATTACGGACTCCACGTCACCCGCGCCGCGCGTCTCGAGCCGGTGACGCCGCCTGGCGCCATCTATGTGACGCAAGCGTTCGCGACCGCGGTCGCCGCCGAGGACCCATCGCTCAGATGCGACTATGTCGGCGATCTCGTCACGCCCAAGAATTACGGCGTGCTGAGCGCCTATTCCCTGACGCGCTGACGGGCGGGACCACGCCGGCATGGAACGCACGTTCCCTCTCATCATCGTCGGATCCGGCCCCGGCGGCATCGCCGCGGCCGCCCAGGCCGCGAATGTCGGCATTCCGTTCGTGCTGCTCGAGCGCAGCCAGCGCTTTGCCGACACGATCGGCAATTTCGCCAAGGGCAAGCTCGTGATGAGCACGCCGAAGCGGCTGCCGCTCCACCGCGACCTGCCGCTGTCGTTCGAGGAAGGGCCGGTCGAGGAAATCCTCGCGACCTGGAACCGCGAGCTCCGGGCGACCGGCGTCTTCGGCCATTTGCGGCTCGGTGCCGAGGTGACCGCGATCGCGCGCGAGGGCGGCGTTTTCCGCGTCGGCCTCGCCGACGGCGAGGTGATCGAGGGCGAGAAGGTCGTCCTGGCCCTGGGAACGCAGGGAAACATCTGCAAGCTCGACGTGCCCGGAGCCGAACGCGTCCAGTATCAGCTCGCCGATCCCTCGGCATATCAGGACCGCGACATCGTCGTCGTGGGGTCGGGCGACACCGCGATCGAGAACGCGCTGGCGCTTGCCGACCGCAACCGGGTCACCATGGTGGTGCGCGGCCGGGCCTTCAAGCCGGAGAAGGTCGCGGTCGCCAACCTCTCCGCGATCGAAAGCGCGATGCGGATGGGGCTCGTGCGCTGCCGCTACAACGCGGCGACGGCGCGCGTCGACGAGGACCGCATCACGCTCCGCATCGGCGACGACGCGGAGGAGGAGCTCGACTGCGATGTGGTGATCGCGCGCATCGGCTCGGTGAAGCCGCGCAAGTTCCTGGAATCCTGCGGCGTCACCTTCGAGGTCGACAGCGAGAATGCCGATCCCGCGATCGACGCGCGGTATTGCTCGGCGGTCGACGGGCTTTACGTCATTGGCGCGCTCGCGGGATATCCGCTCATCAAGCATTGCCTCAATCAGGGCTACGAGGTGGTGGAGCATATTCGCGGCGCCCCTGTCGAGCCCGCCGATGTGCCGGTCCTCGAAGAGGCGTTCGCCGCCATCGCCGGCCGCGGCGGCGTCGAGCAGGTGCTTCAGCGGGTCGCCGCGACCGTGCCGCTGTTCGCGGGCTTGAGCCGGCTTGCCTTGGGCGACGTGCTGCTCGACGGCAGGATCGTCGATGCGAGCGCCGGCGAGATGGTGATCCGGCGCGGCGAATATGGCGATTCGATCTTCGCGATCCTCGATGGGCTGGCGGCCGTCGAGGTGAATCCGGACGATCACAGCCAGAACCGCATCCTGCGCGCCGGCGATTTCTTCGGCGAGATGGGATTGATCTCGGGCCGGCCGCGCTCGGCGACCGTGCGCGCGGCGACCGCCTGCACCTTGATCGAGGTGCCGCGGCGCGCGGCCTTGAAGCTCATCACCGCGGTGCCGGCGGCGCGCAACACGCTCGACGAAGCGATGATCGTGCGCCAGATCCGCGCCTATGTGAGCGAGGACCTTGCGGGTGACGATCTCGAGGAGCTGGTCTCGGCGGCGCGGCCCGTCACCTTCCTTTTCGGCGAGACCATCATCGAGGCGGGCGCGCCGGGCGCCGATGTGCATCTCATCCAATCCGGCTCGGCGACGATCTCGTGCCGAAGCTGGGATCAGGACGTTGTGGTACGGTTCGTCCCCGCCGGGCACATGGTGGGCGACCATCTCCATGTCGAAGGCCATCCGAATCATTTCACCGCGACCGCGGCGGCGAAGACGGCCGCGCTCCGCATCGATGGCGCCGCGTTCGCGCGCGTCCTCAAACGCAATCCTGCGCTTGCCGCCCGGATCGCCGACCGCGTGCGGCGCGACCTCAGCGACAATGCGGCGACGGCCGAGAAATCGCGCCGGTCGGGCGCGCTCTTCGACGACTTCCTGCACGAGGGCGTGGGCGAGGCGGTCAACGTCCTCGTCATCGACGAATCGATCTGCACGCGCTGCGACAATTGCGAACGGGCGTGCGCCGAAACGCATGGCGGCATCAGCCGCCTCGACCGCGAGGCCGGCCCGACTTATGCGACGCTCCACGTGCCGACCTCGTGCCGGCACTGCGAGAATCCGCAATGCATGCTGGATTGTCCGGCCGATGCGATCCACCGGTCGCGCAACGGCGAAGTCTTCATCGACGATTCCTGCATCGGCTGCGGCGCGTGCGAGCGCAACTGTCCCTATGGCGTCATCCGCTTGGCGGCCGAGCCGGCGAAGAAGCCGGGCCTTTTGATGTGGCTGCTGTTCGGCTGGGGCAGCGGGCCGGGCGAGGATTATTCCGACGACGGGCTCGCGCGCCACACCGGCCACAAGCACGCCGTCAAATGCGACATGTGCCAGGGGATCGGCGGCGGCCCGGCCTGCGTCTCGGCCTGTCCCACCGGCGCTGCGATGCGCGTCTCGCCCAGCGAGTTCCTGCGGATCACGCAGCAGGTGCGGGTCTAGTCTCGCAAGTCACTCCGGCCAGCGGCGGTGCAGCCAGAACCATTGCGCGGGGTCGGCGCGGATCCAGCGCTCGACGGTCGCGTTGACCGTGGTCATCAAGGCCAGGATGTCGGCGTGGGCATCTCCGGTGTGCGGCACGGGCAGCGGCGCCTCGCAGGTGAGCCGGAAGCGCGCTCCGTCAAGGCGCTCGACCCGCGCCGGCACGACGATGCTGTCAAAGCGCCGCGCCAAGCGCGCGAGTGCCGGCGCGGTCATGGCGTCGCGGCCGAAAAACGGCACGGCAATGCCGTCATTCATCTTCTGATCGACCAGCATCGCGAGCGCGTGGCCTTGCGCCACCGCTTCGATGAGGCGGCGGGCGGCTTTCGGGCCTTTGCGAATGAGCTCGCCGCTCGATGGACCGCGCGCGTTGACCAGAAGGCCGTTGATGATCGGATTGTTGGGGGCGCGATAAACCTGCGTGATCTTGAAGCCGGCCTGGGTCGCCGCGATGGCGGCGATCTCCCAATTGCCGTAATGCGCCGAGAAGAAGATGTAGGAGCGGGCGGGATCATGCCCCCGGCTCACCCCCGCGTCATCGATGATCTCGACGCGGCCTCCCGCCTGGAAGATGTCGATCTCGCCCAGATGCGGGTACTCGGCGACGACCCGGCCGAGATTTTCCCACATGCCGCGGACGATGCGGCGAATGTCCGCCTCGTCCAGCGTTGGGAGCGCGCGGCGGAGATTGACGACCGCGCGCTTCGAGGCGCCGAGCCGCGGTCCGACGAGCCGCGCGAGAGCGCCGCCCAACGCCGACGCCGCATCGATCGGCAGGAGCCGGAAAAGGATATAGAGAAGCCGCGCGCCCAGCGCCTCGAGCCGGTCGCGGCGGGCGCGCCGTGCCTCA
>DATJLY010000257.1:0-2058 GCA_035509095.1 Allostellaceae bacterium
CGGCCCGCTGTGTCTCGAGTTCGGCGTCGGCCTAGCATGCGCATGGTGGATAAGGCGATCGCAGGGCGCAAAGGGTCCATTCGCCTGGGCGGTACTGCTCGCGGCCGGGATCGTCGTTTTCGTGATCGGAATGTGGTTCGATGACGCCATCAGCTGGTCCGGCGCCCTTCCTGCACTCGGTGCCGGCATGGTCATTGTTGCCCTCGTGCGAATGGAGCAGGCCGGCCGGTTGCGCGTGCCGAATCTGCTGGTGACGCTCGGCGGTGCGTCCTACGCCATTTATCTGGTGCATTTTTCCATCATCACCCTATTCGCGGCGGCGCTGGTGCACTGGCGCGTGCCAGTAACGGACGTGCTCTGCGCGGCCGTCGCAGCGAGCGCCGTGATAGCCGGGCTTCTGTTCGATCGAATCGTCGACCAGCCGATCCAGCGGTGGTTGCGCCAGCGGAAGGTCGAAATGCTCGGTCGAAAGCTCCCGCAAACGTCCTAGAGCCGGATCGCTTCACGTGAATCCGTCTCTTGACAATAGATTAGACGGGTCGCCCGACCGCACCGGCCGTGCTACATCCCGATGCCATGAGCGTCGTCGTTCGATTCGCCCCTTCGCCGACCGGCTTCCTCCATATCGGCGGCGCGCGGACCGCGCTCTTCAACTGGCTCTTCGCGCGCCATCACGGCGGCACCTTCCGCCTCAGGATCGAGGACACCGACCGCGCGCGATCGACGCAAGCGGCGGTGCAGGCGATCCTCGACGGGCTTTCCTGGCTCGAACTCGCTTGGGACGGCGATGTCGTGATGCAGTCGGCACGGCAGGCGCGCCATGCCGAGGCCGTGGCGAGCTTGCTCGCGTCGGGCAATGCCTATCGCTGCTATTGCACGCCCCAAGAGCTCGAGGCGATGCGCGAACGGGCGCGCGCCGAAGGCCGTGCCGCGCTCTATGACGGCACGTGGCGCGATCGCGATCCGCGCGAGGCGCCGCCCGGCGCCGCGCCCGCCATCCGTCTCAAGGCGCCGCGCACCGGCGAGACGGTCATTCGCGACCATGTTCAAGGTCCGGTGACGGTCGCGAACCAGCAGCTCGACGATCTCATCCTGCTCAGGGCCGACGGGACCCCGACCTACAATTTGTCGGTCGTGGTGGACGATCACGACATGGCGGTGACGCACGTGATCCGCGGCGACGATCATTTCACCAACACGTTCCGTCAGACCCAGATCTACCGCGCGCTCGGCTGGGACGTGCCGCAATTCGCGCATGTGCCGCTGATCCACGGAGCCGATGGTGCCAAGCTGTCGAAGCGCCACGGCGCGCTCGGCGTCGACGCCTATCGCGACATGGGCTATTTGCCCGAGGCGCTTCGGAACTATCTGCTGCGGCTCGGCTGGAGCCACGGCGACGACGAGATCATCTCCACCGACGAGGCGATCAAGTGGTTCGATCTCGACGCGATCGGGCGCGCCCCTGCCCGCTTCGATTTCGCCAAGCTCGACAGCCTCAACGGCCATTACATCCGCGCGAGCTCGGACGAGCGGCTCGCGGACCTCATCGCGCCGATGCTGGAGAATGCTCTTGGCGGCGGCGCGATCGACCGCGACCGGCTGCGCCGCGCGATGCGCGGACTGAAGCCGCGGGCGAAGACGCTGCGCGAGCTGGCCGACCGCGCCCGCTTCTACGTGGCGCCGCGCCCCATCGTCCTCGACGCAAAGGCGAAAGCGCTGCTCGACGATGCGGCCCGCTCGCGGCTTGCGGCGCTTGCCGGCGCGCTGGCCGAGGCGCCCTGGACCGAAGCTGACCTCGAGGCCTTGGTGCGGCGCAGCAGCGAGACCCTGGGAATCCCGCTCGGCAACCTGGCGCAGCCGCTTCGCGCGGCGCTTTGCGGAACCACCGCATCGCCCGGCATTTTCGAGGTGATGGAGGTATTGGGCCGGGCCGAGACCTTGGGACGGCTCGCCGATATCGTTCCGATCGAGGAGCCGCGATAGCGCTTCTGCGGACCGGCTCATCCGTCCGAGCGGGAAGAATTTACAATCCGATCTCGCGGACCTATGTTTCTATTG
>DATJLY010000258.1:0-4132 GCA_035509095.1 Allostellaceae bacterium
CCATCTTCCGCTTTACTCTCCCGCCCGCCCAATAGAAGCCGGCCCGCGCCGGTCGCTCATCCGCGCTGCAGCCGTTTCCGAACGCGAACGAGCGAGGGGTCTCTCGGGTTTTGCTCTCTCGCGAATTCCAGTTCGGCGCAAAGCTGTAGCATCCTGCGATTTTCGCGAAGCACGTCGCCAATGATTTCCCCAATGCTTCGCCCGCGAGCCACCTCAATGACGGCCTGCATGAGGGCGGTCCCGAGCCCGAGCCCTTGGCAGTCGCCGCGAACGCCTATGGCATATTCGGCACGCTGATTGTCGGGGTCGGCTCCGTAGCGCACCACCCCCAAGGCGTCGCTCTTCGCGTCGAGCGCGACTAAGGCCACCTCACGATCATAATCGAGCTGCGACAGGCGAGCGGCCAGGCGATGTGACATTTCCTTCATAGGGGCGAAGAAGCGCAGCCTCTGGTCCTCGGGCGTCATATGGCGATAGAGGTCTTGCAGCAGCGGCTCGTCCTCAGGCCGCACCGGCCGGACGAACGCAGCCGAGCCATTCCGCAACGTGACGTGCCGCTCGAGTGCCGTGGGATAGGGTTGGATCGCCAGCGGCGCCACCCGCGCCGCGTGCACGCGAATGCGCGCGTCGATCGCGATGACGCCGTCCTTGTCGGCGAGCAGCGGATTGAGGTCGAGCTCCTTGATGAGAGGCTGGTCGGTGCTCAACTGCGAAACGCGAATGAGCGCGTCAACCACCGCGTCGAGATTCGCGGCGGGCGACCCGCGATAACCGGCCAGCAGCCGCGACACGCGCGTACGCGCAATTTGCGCCCGCGCCAAGGCGCCGTTCAACGGCGGCAGCTCGAGACTCGTGTCGCCCCGGTATTCGACGAGAACGCCGCCATGCCCGAAGAGCACGACCGGACCGAAGCTTGCATCTTCGTTGACGCCAAGAATGAGCTCCAATGCTCCCGGTCGCTCGATCATCTGCTGCACCAGGAACCCGTCGAGCCGCGCCTCGGGCCGGGCGGCGCGGACGCGCGCCAGCATGGCCTCTGCGGCATCGGCGACGCACCCGGCCTCGAGGCCGAGCGCAACCCCCCCGACATCGCTCTTGTGCGTGATGTCGCGCGAGCGGATTTTGAGCGCGACTCGGCCGCCGATCGCGGCGGCCTCCTTGGCGGCGGTGGCCGGGTCCGACGCGACGCGGCATGCCGGGCACGGGATGCGGTAAGCGTCGAGAATGTCGGCGACCTCGTCCGCATCGAGCCATTCGCGTCCGGCCGCCAGTGCGCGCGCCAGGACGGCGGAGGTGCGCGCTGCATCGGGCGGCGCGCCTTCCTCGCGCGCCGGTGGCGTTTCCACGAGAAGCTCTTGATTGCGCCGATACTGCACACGGTGCATGAAGCCGTGAACAGCGCCTTCGGGCGTCGCATAGCTCGCAAGCTTCGCGTCGCCGATAAGCCGCCGCGCGCTGCCGGCGGTGGCCTCGCCGAGCCACGAGGTCAAGACATTGCGCCCCTGCCGGAGTTGCGGCGGCATCTTGCCGACGCTGGCAACGACGGCGCGGGCCGCGTCCTCGGACGAGCCCAACGCCGTTGGGCAATTCATCACCAGCACCGCATCGATGCTGCGGTCCGCGAGGAGGATCTCCAGTGCAGCGCCATAGCGCTTGCCGTCGGCATCGCCGATGATGTCGACCGGATTGCCGCGGCTCCAGGTCCTGGGCAGGACCGCGTCAAGTTTCGCGATCGTCTCCGGGGATATCTCGGCCAGCGTGCCGCGGCGCTCGACGAGCGCGTCCGTCGCCAGCACGCCCGGCCCGCCGCCGTTCGTGAGGATGGCGAGCCGATCCCCGTCTTGTGGACCCGTCATGGCAAGCGTCTCGACCGCGTCAAAGAGCTCGGTCATGCTGGCGACGCGCAGCATCCCGGCGCGGCGAAAGGCCGCCTCGTACACGGCGTCGGAGCCTGCAAGTGCGCCGGTATGGGATCGGGCGGCCCGCGCGCTTGCGGCAAACCGCCCGACCTTCACTGCCAGCACCGGCTTCGCGCGCGCCGCCGCGCGCGCCGCCGACATGAATTTCCGGGCCTGCGTGATCCCTTCGACATAGAGCAGGATCGCGCGCGTTCCGGGATCGGCGGCGAGATAATCAAGCATGTCGCCGAAATCGACATCCGCCATGTCGCCGAGCGACACCACATGCGAGAAGCCGATGCCGCGCGGTCTGGCCCAATCGAGAACGGCGGTAATGAGCGCGCCCGACTGGCTGACGAAGGCAAGATCACCTGGGAGGGACGCGATATGCGAGAAGCTCGCGTCGAGACCCATTCCCGGCACCATCACGCCGACGCAGTTCGGACCGATGAGGCGCAGGAGATGCGGCTTGGCGGCCTCAAGCGCCTGCTGCTGCAGCGCGCGGCCGCGCTCGCCCAGTTCGGCAAAACCGGCGCTGATCACCACCGCGCCCCGTGTCCCGCGCTCGCCAAGCTCCCGCAGAAGGCCCGGCACGGTCTCGGGCGGCGTCGCTATGACCGCCAGGTCCGGAACCTCCGGCAGGGCCGCCACGTCTTTGAAAACCGGGAGCCCGTCGATCACGTCGTGGTGCGGGTTTACCGGCATGATCCGGCCCTTGAAGCCGGCGCGCACGACATTGCGGGACAGTACGCCGCCGACCGCGGCGGGATTGGTGCTGGCGCCGATCAAGGCGACCGATCGCGGACGGAACACCGCGTCGAGATTGCGAACGGACACGGGACCCCTATGCCGCCGGAAGGTCTTCGGGCGAGATCGCCATGCCGGAGACCGGCTCGACCCACACCAGGTGATCCACGACCTTTTTCACCCCGTCGACGTTTTCTGCGGCGACCTTCAGAGCCTGGCGCTGGCGCTCGTCACCAATGACGCCGCGCAGCTCGACGGTGCCGTTGTCCACAAACGCATCGAGGCATCCACGCAATGCCCACGGATTCTTGTCGAACTCGGCAAGGATGTGGCGGCGAATTTCGGCGTCGCGCGGCGTCGTCTTGGGCGCTTGAGGCGCCAAGTGCGCCAATGCACCCAGAAGATCGGCGCGGCTCACAATCCCGACGAGGGTGCGATCTTGGACCACGGGCAGGCGCTTGATGCGGTGCTTTTCCATGAGGCCGACCAGGGCTTCGAGCCGCGTCGAGGGATCGATCGTGACGACCTTTTCCGTCATTACCTCTCCCACCTTCCGGCCGTGGGTGTGTACGTACTCGCCGGCGAGGCGGCCAGGACCGAGCAGGAATTCGAGCCAATGCGGACGATGCCGCTCGGTCCCAGTTTCCGACCGCCTGAGCAGGTCGCCTTCGGTGACCATGCCAATGATCGTGCCCTTGGCGTCGACTACGGGAAGACCGCTGACGCGATGCTCGAGCATGATGCGCGCCGCCTCGGCGACGGTGGTTTCGGGCGTGGCAGTGATGACGCGGTGTCGCATGACATCGGCAGCTCGCATGGGTGCTCCTCCTCGAACGACTGGCGAGTAAAATGCCTGCACGGACCGAAGCCCACCTTGAGCTGCATCAATCGCCTGATCGCGACAGGGTGACCTGAACCGGGATGCCAGTGCGTTGATTTTCCGCCAGATGAATGGCGTACCAATCGAGGCGCTTATCCTCCGCCCCCGCAACCTTCACAACCAGATCATCCGCGTCCGCGGCGATCTCGGCTCGGGGCGCGCCGGTTGTCTCGAGCGATTCGGAATCCGCCTGTTCCCAATGCACTTCGAGGAAGAGCTCGCCGGCCTGCCAGCCTGCCTTGACCGGTTCGTCCACCACGGTGACCGGTGTTCCCTGCGGCACAAGGGTGAAGAGCCTCGCAATGTCCTCGGGATACATGCGGATGCAGCCATGGCTGTCGCGCCGGCCAATACTGTACGGTCGGTTCGTGCCGTGAATGGCATAGCCCTTCCATCCGAGATAGAGCGCATAGTCGCCCATCGGATTGTCCGGACCCGGCTGCACGACGGCGGGCAAGTCGGGATCTTCCTCGTGTTCCGAGGCGGTGGGAGTCCATGTGGGGTGGACCCGCTTGAACGCGACCACCGTGTGCCCAACGGGCGTTTCCTTGCCCTCGCCCCCAATTCCGATCGGGAAGCTCAGGGGCTCGCCCGAAGTCGGAAAATA
>DATJLY010000259.1:0-5511 GCA_035509095.1 Allostellaceae bacterium
GACCTGCCGGCCCTTCAGATCCTCGAGCGTGCGGATCGTCGGGTCGCTCGCCCAACGCTGGTACGGCGGACGGTCGCGATCGACCTCGATGATCCGCAAGGGCGCGCCCTTGAGGATCGCGCTGATCGCCGCCGAGGGCGATCCCGAGAACTGCACGTCGCCCGAGATGAGGGCGGGCGTCGCGACGCTGCCGCCCGCGCCCAGAAGCTCCACCTCGAGCCCTTCTTCGGCGAAATAGCCTTTGTCCGTGCCGAGATAGAAGGGCGCGTAATCGATCTCGGAAAAGACCGGAACGGTGAGCTTGATATGATCGAGCGCCGTGGCTGGCAGCGGCGCCAGACCCACCAGCAGCAACAGAACCAGCCCGCGCGCGCCCATCCGTCCCTCCCCATTGGTTATCGGCGACCCTATCGCAGCCGAGCCCGCGCTTGAAGCGCGCCCTTGGGTCGCCTATCGTCGCGTCACGCGGACCCGTAGCTCAGCTGGATAGAGCGCTGCCCTCCGAAGGCAGAGGTCGCACGTTCGAATCGTGTCGGGTCCGCCACGAAAAACCTCGAGAAATTGGCGGCCTGCGGGTGCACCAGGCCGGCACCGATGGTCTCGTGACAACCGGCACAGCGCGGCTCTTGTTGTTGTTGTGGAGACTGAAAATGGGAAGAGGAGCAGCCGCGCTCTACGTCGTCCTGATGGCCGCCATTATCGTCGTGGTGGATGTCGTGTTCTTCAGGAACCGGTTCTGGGGACGGCTCATGGTGAATATAGGAATTGTCCTCGCGTTCGCCGCTGTCTATTTCGCCTTCGTGAAGCGGCCATGAGAGACATGCCCCTATCGATCAACGCGAGCGCCGCAGCGGCCGGAATCCGGTTCCGTTCCGAATCGGCTTGCCGTAACGCGGTCTTGACACTTTGTCCCAATGATGCCCGAACAATGCCACGCGACCGTGAACGACCGCAGAACGCCGGCCCCGTTTCGGGCCCAGCATCCCTGTCGACCGTCCGCGCGTTCACTTGACCATGGCACGCCGCGCGACCCCGCTTCCTCAAATGTTGGCCGAGCTGGCCGTGGCCTCCTGGCAGACGATGGCTCACCGTCTAAGCATGATGGCGTCAGGCACCTGCTCGATCGCAGAGTACCGGCGCATGATGGCGGAGAAGATGCTCGCGGCCCAGCAATCGATGAAAGCCGCAACGAGGCGGCAGCACGATGTCACGGCGATCATCGCGCCGTGGCACCGGGCTGCGTCTCGGAATGCAAAACGGCTTGGCCAAAGAAAACGGCGATAGCGGCCGGACGCCCGATGGCTCCCTATCGGCTTGCCACCAAAGGCAGCGCATAGCGGCTGTCGATCAGAGCCTCCGCTTTCGCGTCGCCCCGCAACAGGTTCTGGGATCTGTACCAGGCCATCTGGCGGGCGATGTCGGCGGTGGAAATCCGGCCTTCGCCGTCGACGTAGGGCACGACTTTCAGAAGCTGATCGGGCGCGATGTGCGTGAAATCCGACATGATCTTCAGCACATTCGGCTGATCCGGCCCCGCCGTCGGCGTTCCGTCGGCCGAAACGAACGCGTTATGGAAATCGAGCATGCCGTGGCGATAGGCGACCAGGAACCGCTTCACGAGATCGGCTTTGTCATTGGCCGTCGCCGTGCGTGTGACGAGGGCGCTCCCGGTGGTGAAATCGGGCGCCACGTCGCTTGCCCAGCCGATGAGCTTGGCGGCGCCCTTTTCGATCCCGGGGAGCGCGGGCGAGCCTGGCATCACCGCAGCATCGACCTGGTTCCCGGCAAGCGCCGCCATCACGTTGGTGTTGGATTGGAGCGGCCGAAGCGTCACCGCACTCATCGGATAGCCGAATTTCTCGGCGGCGCGACCCAAGGCGTATTCGAGGCTCGTCCCAAGCTGGGTGATCGCGACCGAGCGGCCGCGGAGATCCTGCGGCGACGTGACGCCCGCGTCGAACGATTTGGGCGAGGCGAGAAACACGAGATTGTGGAAGCCGGGATGTTCGCCGCCCGATGATGCAATGAGCTTCAGCTCACCCTGGCTCGCGAGCGTGTAAAAACTGGCTGACAGCCCGCAAACGCCGAAATCGATCCCTCCCGAGGCGACGCCCACCGCGATCGGTTGCGCCGAATCGAAATAGACCATCTCGACGTCGAGCCCAACGGCCTTGAAGTAGCCGCGCGCGACCCCGATCGGCACGCCGGGATAGCCCAAGAGCTTGGTGATCCCGACCTTCACCGTCTCGGCCTGGGATGGAACCGCCATGAAAAATACCAGTAGGGCCGCGGCAAAGGCGCGGAGACCGACTCTCATGAAACCCTCTTCCAGAAATTGATCCCCCCTGAAGCGGATATTGCTTATTTCTTGGGCTCGAGCGCAACCGCTCATCGGGGCTCCCGTCCCGCTTGCGCATCTTTCCCGTGGCCCGCGCGTTTCTTCCGGGAGACGCGTGTGCGGGAGGAAGCCGCAATGAAAAGTGGTTACGCCCTATTGATTGCGCTGCTCGCGACGGCACCTGCGGCCGCCACGTTTGCGCAATCCAACGATCAGGCAGCGCCAAGCGATCAGGCGACGCCGATCCAGCCCCAAACGGGACCCGTGGTGAAATCGCCGTACACGAGCCCGAACGCCGCCGGCGAGACCGGCACGGCAGGCTCGACGCTGAGCAAGACGCTGTCGCGCTCGGGTGGCGTCATAACGCCGCCCGACGTGAATGATCCCAATGTCAAGGAGCCGCCGCCGGCCGGCAACACGCCCGTCATTCCGCCGCCCGGCACGCCCGGCGGAAACCAGGACATCCAGCCCAAATAGACGCCCGATCGACAAAAGACGGAGAGGCGACGTGACAAGCCCCAATGAGCGCGACGCCATGATGAGCGAGCAAGAGCTGCTCGACATGGCGTTGGAGGATTCGTTCCCGGCGAGCGATCCGGTATCGCCCGCCAACCCGAGCCGTGGCGTGAAGGCCGCGCGCACGCGGCCTGATAGCGGCAAGAGCCGCCGGGCCATCCTCGAATCCCTGCGCGACTTGCTCGATCTCGAGTTTCGCCCGGCGCCGAAGCCCCGGCGCTGAGGCGGGCGCGCCAAAGTCAGGCCGGAACCCGCATCCCGGCGGTTGCCGGCGCGTGGGGATATTGTACCCTTCGCGCATGAATCGCCGCGGCCATGTCGCCTTGATCTGCGTCGTCGCGCTGCCGTGGTCGTCGGCGGCCGAGGCGGCACCCGCGCACAAGATCCAATGTCCGGCAATGGCGCCGGCGGAATGGGGCATTCGCGACGCGCCCTTGTCGGGCGTGCAAATCCTGTCGCAGCCCAAGGGCGAGAAGATCGACGAGGCCGCACCGCCTTCGCTCGTCCCGGATCAGACAGATATCTCGGGCGGAACGCTGCGCCAGTTCTGGATCATGAACGGGTCCGGCCCGGGTTGGGATTTCTTCGTCGATTGTCAGTACCGGGGAACGACGCGCATTCTCCGTATCGAGGCGAATGGGGTGAAGCGCTGCGACCGCACAATCACCCATTACCACGCCAGCGGCGCAGCCGATAAGCGGTCGGTCGATCGTCTCCAGTGCGATTGACACGGGGCCGGGGCCTCCGGATCATGCCGGGCGCTTTCGTCCAACACTCGGCGGCACGGGATTGACCCTCGCTCCTTCGAACATGGTCGCGGTGGTTGGCGCCGGCATCGGCGGCCTCGCGGCGGCCATCGCCTTGACGCGCATCGGGCGGGACGTCGCCGTCTATGAGCAGGCCCCGCACTTTCAGCGCGTCGGCACGGCGATCAACCTCACCCCCAACGCCGTCAAGGTGGTGGACGGGCTGGGCCTTGGCGCGCACGCCCGCGTGCGGGCCTGCCGCCCCACGCATCGCGTGAGCCGTACCTGGGACACCGGCGCCGAGACGTCCCGTCTCGAGATGAGCCAGGCGGCCGAGCGCCGCTATGGCGCGCCGCAGTTGACGATGCATCGCGCCGATCTTCTCGCGGCGCTCGAGGCCGCGCTGCCGCAGGGAACGATCCATCTCGGCAAGCGCCTCGTCGGACTGACGCAGGACGAAGACGGCGTCGCGCTGACCTTCGCGGACGGTACGCACGCGCGGGCCGCGGCGGTGATCGGCGCGGACGGCATCCATTCCTCGGTGCGGGAACTTGTCTTCGGCGCCGAGGCGCCGCGCTTTGCCGGCATGGTGGGATATCGCAGCCTGGTTCCGGCGCGGCGCATCGGTCGCTATGACGGCGACGCTTTCATCAAATGGTGGGGGCCGACGCAGCAGAGCATGCTGATCACGTTCCTCATCAACGGCGGCGAAGATCTCTACATCTTCGCCACGCGGGCCGAAGAGAGCTGGCGCCAGGAATCCTGGTCGAGCGAAGGCGACGTGCGCGAGCTGCGCGCGGCCTATGCGGGCTTTCACCGCGAGGCGCGCGATGTGCTGGAAGAATGCCGGGATGTGCTGAAGACGGCGCTTTACGAGCGCGATCCGCTCGAACATTGGGCCAAGGGGCGCGTCTGCCTGTTGGGCGATGCGTGCCATCCGATGATGCCGTTCATGGCACAAGGCGCCGCCATGGGGCTCGAAGATGCGGCGATCCTCGCGCGCTGCATCGAGGCCGAAAGCAGTCTCGCCGGTGCGCTCGGCCGCTACGAGACGACACGCCTCGGCCGCGCCAGCACGATCCAGCTCGTATCGCGCGAGAACGATTTCCTGCGCACCGGCATCGATGCCGACTGGGTCTATGGCTACGATGCCTGGCGCGCGGCGTTGGGCTGAGCGCGCCTTGCGCTAATAGTCGTTCACGACCTCGCCGGTGCTGGGATTGAGGATCAGCGTGCGGCGGTCGGGCGGCCGGTTGAAGTCGAACACGCCCGCGATCGACCCGGCAAGGCGGTCGAACGAAGCCTGACCTGGCGCCGGCGTGCCCGGATCGATGAAGCCCAGATTCCAGTTGCTCTCGATGAAGGCAAGGATCGAGGTGGTGTCTGTGACGGCGCGGTCGACGTAATTGTGCCGCGCATAGGGCGAGATCACGATGAAGGGCAGCCGCGTGCCATAGCCGCATCGGTCGTTGAAGGCGCCTGCGGGGAGCGGACCCTGGCAGATGAAATCGTTCGCTGAATCGGCCGACTCGTTGACGATCGGCGGCATCACGTGGTCGTACCATCCGTCGGAATCGTCATAGGTGATGAAGATCGCCATGGTCGGCCATTCCGGTGACCGCATCAGCGCGTTGATCGTGTCGACAAGGAACGTCTGCTCGAGGAGCGGGCCCGAATTGGTTGGGTGCCCGGTCTCGGTCGACATCGCCTTGATGAAGGTCACCGCCGGAAGGTTGCCGGCCGCGATCGCCGCGTTGAAGGCATTGAGATCGTATTCGTGGTTCGCCTGATCGGCCGACGTACCGATGGCGGCCGTCGAAGTCGGCTGGAGATGGTGTGGGTTGGCGGTCGAGGCGTAGTACTGGAACGGCATGTAGTGGGCGTTGTAAGGCCCGGTCGTGTTGCACACGG
>DATJLY010000260.1:0-11045 GCA_035509095.1 Allostellaceae bacterium
CCAGGATGATTTGATGCCCCAGGCGATGCAGCGCATGGCGGGGCTGCAGACCCGGGCGCGCGGCGGCGACGCACGCCAGCGCCTCGACGCGCTGAGCCGGCTTGTCGACGAGGCGACCACGCGCGCGCGCGATGCGCTCGAATCGCGGGCCGCGCCACGGCTTGGGGCCGGCGGCCTTGCGGAGCTCAACGACGGGATCGCCGGTCTTGCCTGCCGGCCCGAGGATCAGGCCTTTTATCTGCGCTTCGCGGTGAGCGTGGCGCTCGAGGCCGTGGGCGGCGCCAGCGAAAAGCTCGATCAGGTCGCGGCGTGGATTGCGGATGCTTCGGACGCGTCGATCGTCCTCATCGACGAATTGGCCGCGGGTCTTTGCGGCGCCGCTTCGCTTTTGCAAGAGGCGCTGGGAGCGCAATCGCACTTGGCGGCGGCGCTTGGCACCATGGCGGACTTGGCGTTGGGTCATGCGACCGAAAGATTGGCGCCGAAGGTCGCCCCGTTCGCCCCGCTCTTTGCCGCAGGGCGCCTGCCGGAAACGCGCCAAACCCTCCTGGAACGGGTCGAACGCGAGCTCGCCAGCGACAAGCCGCTGAGCCGCGACGACAAAGCGGGTCAGCGCAAGCTCTTCGAGGCGCTTCTCGACAAGCTCGTGGACGAGCGCGGGCTTTATGTCGGCGGCGTCGCGATGGTGGAAGCGATCGCCCGGCGGTCACGCAGCTTCGACATCATAGGCGGGGTCGAGTCGGTGCGGTTCGTCTCGCCCGAGCCGCTTGCGCGGATGGACCAACTTGCCGCGCTCGCCGAAAAGCCGCTGGGCGAACGCCAGCAGCGCGCGGTCGCCACGTGTCTCGCCGAACTGCTCGACGGGTTCGAAGGCGATCGGGCTGCGCTCGCGCCGTTGAAAGCCCGGATCGAGCCGACCCGGCTTGGCCCCCAAGCCAAGGACGCCGTGCTGGGCCGCCTGCCTTAGCGCCATTAAGCCTCTTTTTACCCTGCCCTTCTAATTTTAGGAGAAATAGGGGTAAGCGCTGCGCATGCCGAGCCGACAGACGTCGTCCTCCGCAGAGAGGACGGTCGCCAAGACACCCGAGGAGATTCTGCAGCTCCTCGACCGGCACGAGCGTTGGCTGCGCAAGGCCGCAGGCGGCATCCGCGCCGATTTGACGCTTCAGGTCCTGTCCGGCGCCAATTTTCCGCGCATCAATCTGAAAGGCGCGAAGCTCACCGGGTGCGATCTGTCGAACAGCCGGCTCGCCGGCGCCGATCTCAGCGAATGTGATCTCTTCTCGGCCAATCTCAGCAATTGCGATCTGACCAAGGCCAATTTGCGCCGAGCGGATATGCGCGGCGTCAATCTGCGCGGGGCCAACCTCACCGGCGCGCGGCTCGATCACGTCGACCTGCGCACCGGCACGCTGCTCGGGCCGGCGCAGGACGGCGCCGTTTCCTTCGTCGGATCGGTCTCGGGCAAGGTCGATTTGCAGGCATCCGGGATGAAGCGCGCCGATCTGACCGGCGCGAAGCTCACCGAGGCGATCCTCACCGCCGCCGATTTGACGGACGCCAACCTCACCGACGTGAAGCTCATGCGCTGCTCGCTCGACGGCGCGAAACTGGCGCGTACCCAACTCGGCGGCGCCGATCTCGCAAACGCCAATCTGCTTCAGGCCGATTTGACCGGCGCCGATCTCACCGGCGCCAACGTCGCCGGCGCCAATCTCGAAGGCAGCGATTTCACGGGCGCCAAGATCGAAGGCGTCGATTTTTCCCGCACGACCCTCAGCGGCGCGAAGATCAGCCTGTCGATCTCGACGCTTGCCGAGGACGTCCAGAAGATCATCCGCGATCACGTCGCCTGGGCGGACAGCCACGGCCGCGACGGTTCGCGTGCCGACCTGTTTCGGCGCAGCTTCGTGCGCATCGATTTCAGCGGCGTCGATCTCAGCGGCGCCAGTCTTCTCGAATGCAAGTTCGGCAGCGCGGTGTTGCGCAAGGCCTGCCTGTCGATGGCGAACCTTACCTCCGCCGATCTCATCCAGTGCGATCTCACCGATGCCGTGCTGACCGGCGCCAATCTTGCCAAGGCGGACCTCACCATGGCCGAGATGGCCGGAGCCCAGGTCGGTCCGGTCGAGATCCGCAATCGGGATGGCTCGCCATCGGGCCGGTTCTGGCCCGCCAACCTCAGCGGCGCGAACCTGAAGCGCGCGAACCTTGCGGGCGCCGATCTGCGGATGGCAAATCTGAGCTGGGCTGATTTGAGCGAGGCCAATCTGCGCGGCGCGAACCTCGAAGAGGCCAATCTCGGCGGCGCGAAGCTCGAAGGCGCGGCCACCGAGGGCGCGCGCATGCCGGCCTAGCGCCGGGATCAGCGCAGAACCGTGGTACGGGACGGCGGGTTCGACGCGATCTCGGTGAGCAGCTTGTTGGTGATGGCATCGCCAAAGCTCGAGAAATCCTTGACCACTTGCAGGAACGAGCTCTGACCGCCGACGACATTGTTCTTGTAGTAGGCCGGCAGGCCCTCGGGCGGTTGCGTGTGGGCGAAGAAATATCCTTCGGGCCGTTGATTGATGATGGCGAGGCCGTTGATGGTCACGCCTTGCGCCACGGCCTGATCGCGCGCGTCGGTCACCGGGCGGCCCGCATTGTTGGTGCCGTCGCCGGAGATGTCGATGATGCGCCGGTCCGCCTGCACGCCGCTTTCCTTGAACTCGTTCATCGAGAAGTCGATCCCGGCGCTGATCGAGGTGCGCCCGGAAAAGGATCGCGGCGTGGTCCGCAGCATCTTGGCGAATTCCTGCGCCGTCTCGCCGTCTTTGATCACGGTCCATTTCACCACGACCATCTGCTCGTCCGGCCCGGCCCATTCAACGAAGCTGACAGCGATGGCGTGATGGTTGCCCGCTTGGATCGCGGTGAGGACGCGCGGGCTCGTGATGCCTTCGGCATAGCCTTCGCGCTGCAGCTTGAACTCGCCATCATCGATGCTGCGCGAGACGTCGGTCGCAAGAATGAGCGCCACATCGACCGATTCCGCGTGCGCGGCGCCCACCGAGAGCACGAAGGCGCCCACGCACGCCGCAAGCCATCGTGAGCCCGTCCGCCGCATGGCACCCTCCCGCAACACGTGATGCCCCAGCATAGGCCGATCGCCGGGGACAAGGAAGCCGGGCTTGGGCTAGGATCGTGACCAAAGAAGCCGAAGGAGGAAGCGCGGTGGCAAAGGAACCGTACTTCAAGAATCCGTGGTGGATGGTGTTGGCGTCGGTGCTGGGCCTGATGGTCAATACCGGCGTGATCGGCGTCTTCTTGTTCGGCGTCTTCATCAAGCCCGTGACCGCCGATCTCGGCATCACCCGCGGACAGCTCAGCTATGGGCTTCCCATCGGCATCACCTTGTCGCTGTTCACGACGCCTCTCTTCGGCAAGGCGATCGACCGCTTCGGCATCAAGCGCGTGCACCTGCCGTTCATCGCGGCCTATGCGGCGATGACCGCGGCCTTGTCGCTGATGCCCAGCTCGCTGCCGATCATCATCATGATGTACACGGCCCACAACCTCACCGGCGCGGGGCAGTCGCCGGTCCCTTATTCGAAGACGCTGGCCGGCTGGTTCGACAAGGATCGCGGTCTGGCGCTTGGCATCGCGATCGCCGGCGTCGGCCTGGGCGTCATCCTGATCCCGCAATATGCCGGCTACATGATCGCCCATTACGGCTGGCGCCAGGCCTATGTCGGCATCGGCATCGCGATCATGGTGCTCGCATTCTTTCCGGTCTGGCTGTTCATGCGCGATCCGCCGTCGAGCCGCGCGGGTCAGCGCGCCGCAGGAGCAGAGGGTCCGGTGATGCTCGACGGCGTCACCTGGTCGGAAGCGGTGCTCGGCCGCGGCATCGGCGTCCCGTGGCGGTTCTGGTCAATGACCATCGCCTTTTTCCTGGTGGTGGTCGCGATCAACGGCACGCTCGGCACGATCGTGCCGCTGCTCACCGATCGCGGCGTACCGATGAAGGTGGCGCTCGACGCGCTTTCGGCGTCGGGAGCAGCGCTGTTCGGCGGGCGCATCCTCTCGGGGTTTCTGCTCGACCGCATTCATGGGCCTTATGTTGCCAGCAGCTTCTTCGTCTGCTCGCTCGTCGGGATCGCGCTGTTGGCCGGCGGCGGCGCCGGTGCGATGCCGTTCGCGGCCACCGTGCTGTGCGGCCTTTGCATCGGCGCCGAGGTCGATCTCATGGCCTTTTTCGTCAGCCGCTATTACGGGCTGAAGGCGTTCGGCGCGATCTATGGCTCGATGTTCGCGTTCTTCAGCATCGGCAACAGCTTCGGCATCTTCCTCATGAGCGTCGCCTTCGACCGTTGGCACAGTTACGTGCCGATGCTCTACCTGTTCGATGCGGCGCTGGCGGTGGCCTGCTTGTTGATCATCGGGCTTGGCCCCTATCGCTTCGTCTCGCGCGTCGGCCAGCGCGCGGTTCCCGCGCAATAGCCGCTCGCATGGGATCGGGGCTCGACCGGTGGCGCGCGTCCCTGCCGGTCGCCGAGCTTCTGCCTGATCTGAGCGCGGCGCTGTCGCGTCGCGGCGCGGCCGTCCTCGAGGCGCCGCCCGGCGCCGGCAAGACCACGCTCGTGCCGCTGGCGCTGCTCGACGCGGAATGGCTCGGCGGCAGCCGCATCCTGATGCTGGAGCCGCGCCGCCTTGCCGCCCGCGCCGCGGCGCGCCGGATGGCGGACATGCTGGAGGAAAGCGTCGGCGAGACGGTGGGATATCGCACGCGGCTCGACACGCGCGTCGGACCGAAGACGCGGATCGAGGTGCTGACCGAAGGGATCTTGCTGCGCGCATTGGAACAGGACGCGGCACTCGAAGGCACGGGCCTCGTCATCTTCGACGAGTTCCACGAGCGCAGCCTCGACGCCGATCTTGGCCTCGCGCTTGCACTCGATGTGCGCCGGCATCTGCGCGAGGATTTGCGGCTGCTGGTGATGTCGGCGACGCTCGACGGGGCACCGGTCGCGCGGATGATGGGTGATGCGCCCATTCTTGCCTGTGAAGGACGCGCATTCGAGGTCGCGCTGCGCTATCTGAGCCGACCCACCGGCGCCGACCTCGAGCGGGCGGTCGTCGCCGCCGTCAAAGAGGCGCTCGGCGAAACACGGGACAGCATCCTCGTGTTCCTTCCGGGCGGCGGCGAAATCCGGAGGGTCGAGCGATCGCTGCGGCACGCAGCGCTCGGCGAGGGCATCGACCTCGCGCCGCTCTATGGCGATCTGCCGCAACAAGCACAGGACGCGGCGATCCGGCCGCCTCCGCCGGGCCGGCGCAAGATCGTGCTCGCGACGTCGATCGCGGAAACGAGCCTCACCATCGAAGGCGTCGGCGCCGTCATCGATTGCGGATTGATGCGCGTGCCGCGCTATGAGCCCGCGAGCGGGATGACCCGGCTCGAGACGGTGCGCGTGTCGCAAGCCGCATCCGAGCAGCGCCGCGGCCGCGCCGGCAGGCTCGGTCCCGGACTTTGCTATCGCCTTTGGCGCGAAGCCGAACAGGCGCAGCTAGCGCCCTACAACACGCCGGAAATACGCGATACCGATCTGGCGCCGCTCGCGCTCAGTCTCGCTTTGTGGGGAAGCGGCGATCCGGGCGCGCTTCAATGGCTCGATCCGCCGCCCGAAGCGGCCTATGCGGAGGCACGCGCGTTGCTGCGCCGCCTCGGTGCGCTGGGCGCCGACGGAACGATCACGGCGCATGGACGCGCGATGGCGGCATTCGGGCTGCCGCCGCGCTTGGCGCACATGATCCTGCGGGGAAAGGAATGGGGAATGGGCGCGCTCGCCTGCGCGCTTGCCGCCTTGCTCGTGGAGCGTGATCCGGTGAAGGCCGGACCGGGCGTGAGCGATGCCGATATCCGGCTTCGGGTCGAGCTGTTGCGCGACCGCGCGGCGGCGGGCGGATTGCCCGCGGGATTTGCGGCCGATCACGGCGCGCTGGAACGGACGCGGGACGCCGCACGCCAATATCGGCGCCGCGCAGGTGTCGCGTCGGAAGGGGAATGGGGCGATGAGGCGGTCGGACGCCTCGTGGCGCAGGCCTATCCGGACCGGATCGCGCAGCGTCGGACCGGCGCCGCGGGGCAGTTCCGCCTCGCGCAAGGACGAGGCGCGATGCTGCCGACCAGCGACCCTCTGTCGGCAGAGGATTTTCTCGCGGTCGCGCATCTCGACGGCGAACGGCGGACATCCCGGATTTTTCTTGCGGCCCCTTTGTCGCGCGCGGCGATCGAGGCCGATTTCGCCGATGCCCTCGAATCCGTCGACAGCATTGCCTGGGACGGCCGGACCGAGGCGGTGCTGTCGCAACGCCGGCTCTCGATGGGCGCGCTCGATCTCAAGATCGAGCCCTTGATTGATCCTCCGCCCGAACGCGTGGCAGCGGCGGTGATCACTGGCATCCGCTCGCTTGGCCTCGACGTGCTGCCGTGGGCCGGCGCCGCGCTCTCCCTGCGTCGGCGGATCGACTTCCTGAGGCGGATCGAGCTAGGCTGGCCAGACCTTTCTGATGCCGCGCTGATGGACGGGCTGGAGGCGTGGCTCGCGCCCTTTCTCGGCGGGATCACGCGCCGGACTCAATTCGAAAACATCGATCTTGTCGGCGCGATTGCCGGCTTGCTGCAACATGATCAACGTCGCGCGCTCGACCGCCGCGCCCCTACCCATATGCGCGTGCCGAGCGGCTCATCGATCGCGATCGATTACAACGCGGGCGATGTCCCCGTCCTTGCGGTCCGGCTACAAGAGATGTTCGGCGCGCGGTCAAGCCCGGCCATTGCGGACGGCGAGGTGCCGCTGTTGCTGCATCTCTTGTCGCCGGCGGGACGGCCGCTTCAGCTGACGCGAGACCTCGACTCGTTCTGGCGCCAATCCTATCCCGAGGTTCGGCGCGAGATGCGCGGCCGCTATCCGCGCCATCCCTGGCCGGAAAACCCGCTCGACGCCGTTCCGACGCGGCGCGCCAACCCCAAAGTACGCGCATGACCGACGGCCGCATACGAGCCATGCCGCCCTGGGCCTTGGCGTTTCAGTCGCGGCCTGCGACATTCGGGCGCAGATGTCAGAGCGAGGACGAGACCCTATCGCGCGAAGGGTAGCGGCCGCTATGGGTGCGGGCCGTGTTCACTATGCCTGGACGATCGTCGCGGTCGCATTCGTGACATTCCTTGCGGTCGCCGGAATCCGGTCGGCGCCATCCGTGTTTATCGTTCCGCTCGAGCATGAATTCGGCTGGAGCCGGGCGACGATCTCGTTCGCGATTGGCGTGCAGCTCCTGGTCTATGGCGTCATCGGGCCATTCTCCGCGGGCCTCGTCGAGCGTTATGGCTTGCGGCTCGTCATGCTGGGAGCCGTCGTGGTGACCGTCCTGTCGTTCGGAGCAACCGCGTTCGTCACGTCGGCGTGGCAGCTCACGCTGGTCTGGGGCATTGGCACGGGTCTTGGCACCGGTTGCGCGGCGCTGGTGCTGGCGTCGGTGATCGCCAACCGGTGGTTCGTCGCCCGGCGCGGCCTCGCGATAGGCGCGATGACCGGCAGCGTCGCGATGGGACAGCTTCTGTTCCTGCCGATACTCGCCAATCTCGTCACTTTCGTCGGATGGCGCACGGCCGTCGCGGTCGCAAGCGGTCTCGTTGCGCTGGTGATTCCGGCCCTCTGTTTCCTGATGGTGGACCGGCCGGCCGATATCGGGCTCAAGCCGCTGGGCGTGCCGGACGACGCACCGGACGAGCCGCGGGCGTCGATGGTCAATCCTTTCATCGCCGCCTTCGACGCTTTGGGCGAGGCTGTCGGCTCGCGTGATTTCTGGCTCCTCTCCGGGAGCTTCTTCGTCTGCGGCGCCAGCACATTCGGGCTCATCAGCACGCATTTCATACCGGCCTGCCTCGATCACGGCATCGTCGAGACCACGGCCGCCGGATTGTTGGCCGCGATGGGGGTGTGCAATGTCGCGGGCACGTTCGCGTCGGGGTGGCTTACCGATCGCTTTGATTGTCGGCACCTGCTGGCCTGGTATTACGGGCTGCGCGGCCTATCGCTGCTGTTCCTGCCCTATGCGTTCAACCTGCCGGAATGGGGCCTCGGGATTTTCGGCATCTTCTACGGGGTCGACTGGATCACAACGGTCCCGCCGACGATAAAATTGACGACCGGCATCTTCGGCGCTCGGAAAGCCGGCATGGTCTATGGCTGGATCATGGTGATGCACCAGCTGGGCGCGGCGCTCTTTGCCTATGCCGGCGGCGTGGTGCGCACCGAGCTTGGGTCGTACACCAGCGCTTTCGTCGTGTCGGGGATCATATGCTTCGCCGCGGCGGTGTTGGTGTTGAGGATCGGTCGCACCTCCGAGCCCTCGTCCCGCCCCGCGCTGGCCGAGGCTTAGGCGCGGCTTACGAGCCGGCCGCCGGCGTCGCCGCCACCACACTCTTATAAGCCGCGAGCACATCCGCGATGGCGCCGGCGACGTTCGCCGGCGGATTGGCGCAAATCGAATTGGCCGCCGCCATCGCCGTCTTCTCGTTGGCGATGATGGCGGCATTGGCGTTTGCGCCCGAAGCATAAACCTGGAACCCCGCGTCGGCCGCCTGGGCAAGCCAGCAGGCCGTTTCGATCGTGGGTTGCGCCGCAGCGACCGCATTATTCGCGTCGGTTTGGGCCGAACTGATCTGCTGCGCCGTGCAGGCGCCGAGCAAGAGAGCCGAAGCGACGAGAGCGCGCATCATTTCACCTCTGGAATGACGATGTTGAGAAGTCCGTAAGCGGCCAGCGACGCGAGGGTCAGCGGCGGCTGCCCTTTGAGAGCCGCCTGCAGCACCGTTATGGCCAGCACGGCCAAGCCATGGGTGGTCGTCGGCTCGCCCCAGCGGGCGAGCACATAGGCTTTCATCATTGCCTCCCTTGATGTCAGTCGGGTTTGCGAAGGTCCGGCGGCAACGCCCCGGTCATCAGGATCAGCGCATTGCGCCGGGCACGCGCCGGCGCCTGACGGGCCCACGCGCTCTTGAGCGCGGCCGCATGCGCGGCGGTCCAGTCGCTCGCACGCAGCGCCGCGAGCATCTCGGCGAAACGAGCAAGGCCTTCGGGCCCGACCTGGTAAGCCATATCGACGAGCGCCGCCTGACGCGCGGCGCCCAATTCCGGCCACGCCTCGGCGCCGACGATCGACGGCACCTGCCGGGTCAGCATGGCCAGATCGTTGTCAAGGAGCGTCCTCGCCTCGGCAACGGTGATCCCTTGCCGATCGAGCGCGCGGCCATAGCCGATGGTGGGATGGCCCCGGAGCGTCGCGTCGGGTCCGATCGGCCGGCCGGTGGCGTCGTCATAGACGCGCAAGCGCAGTCCCTCGGCGGCGATCACCAGCGATGCCGCCAAAGCGCCAAGATCATCCACGTCAGAAGGCCCTCGGGTCGAATCCGTGATAAAGGCAAACGAGCCTCGCGAGCCGCTTGAACTCGGAATTGTGCTCGGTGTTGGGCGTCTCATGCCGCTGCTCGCGCTGCAAAAGATGGATCATCTCGTGCGCCAGGGTGCGGATCAGCGTCTCGGTATGTCCGACATTGGCGGCCGATATGGCGATGCGGTGGTCGACGTCATCGCCCCGGCAATAATGGCCGCGGCGGTCGCGCGCGCTGATGACATGGAACTCGATCTCGTCCGCCTCGGGCAGGCGCCAGCGCCGGAACGGTTCGCAGGCGCGCAGGAACTCATAGGCACCGACCAGCATGTCGGGCGTCAATCGCAGGGTCACGGGTGCGGCCAGTGGGTCTTCGCCATGAGGAAATTCGCAGCCATCGACACGACCCCCGAGACAACCCCCACCACCAGCGTCATCCGTGCGCTGCCGGTCGCCTCGCGGTGATGCTGATGCCGCGCGCTCTCCTGCTCCGCACCGGTGCGCTCGCTGGTCCAGGCCACCAGGCGGTCGAGCTTCTGATCCATCGCTTCGACCTGCTCGCCGATCGCGTGGACGCGGCCCTCGAGCCGGCCGATGCGAAGCTCGAGCGAGCCATTGGGATCGGTCATCGGTCACGCAAATCCATCAGCCTGCGGTGTCATAGACGGCAAGGAAAATCATCGGCGCAACTCGGTCACGCTCATGTCGATATAGCTCGCCGTCACCGCCGGGCTCACCGTCGCGTCCATGTAGGCGCTCATGCTGAACTGGCCCGATTGCGATGGCGGGGTATAGGTCGTCTGCTTGGCGATGGTCGCCGTCGCACCCGGCTGAATGGTGATCGCCGCATTGTCGAGGATCACGAGCCCCTGATAGGCCACGTGGAACGTCACCGTGACGGACGAGCTCGACGCATTGGTGAACTGGGCGTTGTAGGCGATCTGCACAACCTGGCCGATCGTGGTGAGATTGCCGGAGACGAGCGTCGCGCTCGTGGGCGTGGTCGGCAGCGTGATCGGCCCCGCGGCCGACACGGTGAGCTGCGCGCTCGCCGAGTTGAGCGTGAGGTCCGGCGTCTGGATGATGCCGGGAAGGAGCCCGGTCGAGACCGCGGGCGGCGCCGACAAGGTGTGGCTATAGCTTGTCGCCGCGGACAGTGTCCCTTTGCCGCCGCCCCATTGGTTGAAGCTCAAGAGCTTCACATAAACCGTCTCGCCGATATTGGCCGACCCATAGCCCAGGGTGAAATAGCTTCCGGGCTTCAGCCGCGCGAACGGCGCGCCCGATGAATGCGACGCCACCGTCGTGCCGTAAAAGCCGCGCCGCAAATAGCCCGGAGTCGCGCCGTTCTTGCCGAGATTGTATTTCCACTGCGCGGTCAGCGTCGCCTGCTCATAAGTCACGAGCTCACCATCCACGACACAAAGCGTGTTGCCCTGATCGGCGTCGGCTTGCGTCCCCGGCATCAGCACGCCTTCGCTTTCGGTGAGGTCGACAGACAGAGTGTCCGCCGTGTCGGGATCCGATCCGCTCGGGAAGCTCGCCGTCAGAGTGCCCATGACGGTGCCGCCGTAAAGCGTGCCGGCATAGCCGAAGGTCACGTTGTC
>DATJLY010000261.1:0-5796 GCA_035509095.1 Allostellaceae bacterium
GAAGGCGTGGATGCGGATCTGCCCGCCATTGGGGGAAATATCGTAGCCCAGCACCTGCCCGACCTTGACGCTGCGGTAGTAGATGGTCGTGCCCGGACCGATCGAACCCAGCTTGTCGGTGGTCAGGATGAACTCGCGGCCGGGGACGTCGGATGTGATGACGGGCGGCTCTTCAAGGCCGACGAAGCTGTAGGCGGGATCGCCCGGCCCCGGGTCCATCTCGATATAGGAGCCGGAGACCAGCGTCTCGAGCCCCGAGAAATTGCTGAGGCTGAGGCGCGGCCGCACCACCCAGAAGCGCGTGCCGGCGTTCAGGTGCGCGGTCGCGGTCTTGCTCATGCTCGCGGTGACGATGACGTGCGACAGGTCGGGGCTCAGCTCGATCTTGTTCACGGTGCCGAGCTCGACATCGTTGTGCTTCACCTGGGTCTTGCCGGCCTCGAGCCCTTCGCCGGTGCGGAAGCTGATCGTGATGTCCGGGCCCCGCGCGTTCAAGGTCGTGTAGGCGAGCCAGATCGCGACCGCCAGCGCCACGATCGGGATCGCCCAGATCGGCGAGATGTGCCAGCGCGTGCGGAGCTCGGGCGCGGCCGGCTCTTCGCTGCTCACTTATTCTCTCCCGCGCGGTCCCACATGAGGCGCGGATCGAACGCCATCGCGGCGAACATGGTGAGGAGCACGACACCCGCGAACGACAACGAGCCGATGCCGGGCGAGACCGTGGCGACGGTGCCCAGCTTCACGAGTGCCACCAGGATCGAGAGCATGAAGATGTCGATCATCGACCAGCGCCCGATCGCCTCGATGATGCGGTAGAGCCGGGTGCGCTCGCGCAAGTGCCAGCGCGATCGGCGCTGCGTCAGCACCAAAAGCAGCCCCAGCCCCACGATCTTCAGCACAGGTACGGTGATGCTGGCGAAGAACACGAGAAGCGCGAGAGGCCACATGCCGGCCTCGACGAGATGTCTGACGCCGGAAAGGATCGTGTCGGGCGCGCCGCTGCCGAACGAGATGAGGGTGAGGAAGGGATAGACGTTGGCGGGGATGTAAAGGATCGCCGCCGCCAGGATCAGCGCCCACGAGCGCGCGACGCTGTCGTGCTTGCGGCGCCGCAGCGGCGCGCCACAGCGCGCGCAGCGCGCGCCGGACCTTGGCGCGGGCGCCAACAAATCGCAGGAATCGCAGCGGATCAAGGGCGCGCCTGGATCGGCCGGCACCGGCGGCACCAGCCCTTTGCGCTGCACCTCGTCCCAGATCTGGTCGTAATCGATGAACGCGTCCATCGCCGCCATCACGAAGACGAGCGTGCCCAGCGCGTAGACGGCAACGCCCAAGGTCACGGTCGCCTGCTGTGCGAGCTTCACATAGGCGACAAAGAAACCCAGCATATAGACCTCGACCATCGACCACGGCCCAAGCTCGTTGAGCCGGCGCAGCACGGGAATGATCGCGCGCGGCGGATGGCGCTGCCTCAAAGCGATGAGGACCCAGGCGATCGTGCCCAGCTTGAGCACCGGCGCCGCGATGGTCAGGAACAGGATGAGCGCCCCGAGCGGCCAAAGCCCGTCGGCCCACAGAGTGAGCGCGCCCGACGGCAGGCTCGCCATCTCGACGCGGCCTTCCATGCCGAACGACATGAACGGCATGAAATTGGCCAGCAGCATCAGCACCAGTCCGGTAAGCGCGAGGGCAAGGCAGGCCTCGAGCGAAGCGTGCGAGCGCAGCAGCGCGCCGCAACGAACGCACCGCGCGACGGCGTGGCTCGGCACAGCGCCGACGCGGTAACGCCGAGCGCATCCGCGGCACTCGACATGCCGCGGCGCGTCGACCGCATCCATGTCGGAAATGGCCACCCGCGCGCTCAGCGGCTGATGGTCTTGAGCGCCGTCACCATGTCCTGGAAATTGAAATAGCCGCGGTGGCGCACGTCGATATCCTCGAAATGAATCGCGTCGATGAGATCGAGCCCGGTAAGGTAGCCCTTGTGGCCCTCATCGGCCTTGTCGAAGAAGTCGCGCGAGAGACCGGTATCCTCGAACCTGAGACGCGGGTCCTGGTCGTCCTTGCGCGTGCGGAAATAGAAGGCGTCGACCTTGTTGGCCTCGAATTCGAGCTTGGTGACCTTGCCGTCATGATTTGAATCGAGGATGTCGAAGATCTCCCGCGCCTCTTTCATGGTATAGGCGAAAGCCGCCTTCGTAGGCGCAAGCGCCAGGATGGCGAGCGCGACGACCAAGGCGCCCCACCGACCGAATCGTCCCGCCATCCCACACCTCCAACTCGTCCCATGCGCAAAGAAGCCTGCCCTATATCACGGAACGCCGCGCCGGGACTAGGGCACCCGATGTTTACGCAGGGGACTCAGGCGGGGCGGCGGAACTGCTTCGAGAGTGCCAGGCCCTGGTTAAGATAAGTTGATCCGAGCGCGGCGCTGTAAAGCCGGTCCGGACGCGCCATCATCCGTTCATAGCGCAGCCAACCCACCGTCTGCCCGTGCTCGAGCATGAAGGGCACCTCGTGCGAGCGCACCTCGAGCACCGCCTTGCACGCGCCGCCGGCCCCGTCCCAGCCAAAGCCCGGATCGAAGAAACCGGCGTAATGGACGCGAAACTCGCCGACCGCGGTGTCATAGGCCACCATCTCGGCGGCATAGTCGGGTGGCACCCGGACCGCCTCGCGAGTCACCAGAATGTAGAATTCGTTGGGATCGAGCACGAGCGAGGCGTGACGGCGGAAATAGAGCGGCTCCCAGAACTCCATGGGCTCGTAATGGCCGATTCGGTCAATGTCGATGCGGTCGGTGTGCTTGTTCGCGCGATAGCCGATGAGCGCGCCCGCGCCCGCACCGGCCAGGTCGATGGTCACGCCGACCAGCTTGTCGCGCAGGTTCGGCCGCGCATCGGCACCGGTGACGAGTTGCCCTTCATCGTGCAGGCGCTGAATCTCGCTCACCGCGACCTGGGGCGAGCCGCGGCGGAACCGCACCTGGTTGAGGCGCGTCCCGGCGCGCACCACGATGCTGAAGGTGCGCGGCGCGATCTCGAGGTAAAGCGGGCCGCGATAGCCGCGTTCGACCTGATCGAACGCCTCGCTGTGGTCGCAGAGGAGCCGGGTCAGGATATCGAGCCGCCCGGTCGAGCTTTTGGGATTGGCAAAGCCCGTGAGCCCCCCTGCGCTGGAGAGATCGAGCTGCTCCATCAGCGGCACGACATAGACGCAGCCTTTCTCGAGCACGGCGCCGGACGAGATGTCGATCGCATAGCCGTCGAGCTGCTCGATCCGTTCCCTCACCGTGACGTCGCGGCCGGGCAGGAAGCTCGCACGCACGCGATAGGCAATAGGGCCAAGGCGCAGATCGAGGCTTGCGGGCTGCACCTGATCGGGGCGGATTTCGTCCACCAAAGACACGATCTCATGCTCGCGCAGCATCACGCGAAGCTGCTGATAGGGCAGGATGCCGGTGCGCGTCGAATTCAGCGCGGCGGCTTCGGCCGCGCCTTGCTCCGACGGAAACAGCGTCTTCGCCTCTGCCATCACGCTCTCCTCGATCGGCAACACAATGAAGCGCGGCGGCGCGCCAACGCAAGCACCAACGCCGCACAGGGATACGCTTTGCATGCACCAAATGATCCCCGGAGATCCGGCACCGAAGCCGCTGAGACGCAGCACGAATCGGACTTATGCACAGATTTTGCCGCTTCTCCCCAGACTTATGCACAGATGGTCACGGCGTCGCCTTGTCGCCTGCGGGGAGTTCCTCGGTGCCGAGCGCCGTGGCGAGACGGTGCGCCGCGCTGCTGGGACGGAGCGGTCTGGGCTGGCTTTCGTGCGGCGCCCACGCGGTCAACGTGATGAGTTGGAACGTCGCCGGGATGCGCCCGTCGCGGCGCGCGAACTGGCTGCGATAGCGCTCGGCCGCGCGCATGAGCGTGGCGCGGCGCGAGAATCCCTTGCGTCGTTCGGCGACCGCGTTGCTTTCGCCCATGCCGCGCAGCTCACGCATCAGCATCAGCGGATCGGCGTAGGTCACTTCGATCAGGTCGCCGTCGACCACCGGCAGCGCAAAGCCCGCGCGCTGCAGCAGCGCGCCGAGATCGCGGATATCGGCGAACGGCGAGACGCGTGGGCTGACGCCGCCTTCCTCGTCGAGCTCGGCCTCCATCAACGCGCGGCGCAGCTCCCACAAGGTCTCGCCGCCCCAAAGGCTCGCGAGCAGCAGCCCGTCCGGTCGCAGCATGTGCCGGATCTGGACGAGCGCGCCCGGCAGGTCGTTGGTCCAATGGAGCGCCAAATTGCTCAACACCAGGTCGAACGCGCCGGCGGCAAAGGGAAGCGTCTCGAAATCCGCGACGACGCGGTCGCCCTCGGCGCGGCGGACGCAGGGGAACGCCCCATCGCACGAGACGATCCGACCGATGCGCCCCCGCAGGGTCGCCGCGCGCGCCAACGCGCCGGTGAAGCAGCCAAGATCGAGCGCCAGCGGGAAATCGCGCTTCACCACCTCGAGCCGCTCGGCAAGCCGTTCGGCCGCTTCGACCGCCAGGAAATCGACCGTATCGGGCGTTGCCGCCGCGCGCGCGCGATGAAGACGCACGGCGCGTGGATCGAACACCCGGGGGACGGACGCCTCCATGCGCCCAATATGGTATGCTGCCGCCGGTGCAGGAAGGATAAAGGGGAGGAACCATGCGCGTCGTTCGGGGGCTGCTGCTATTGCTTATCGCGACCGCCTTGTCGCTGCCGGGGGCGGCAAACGCCGCCGACAAGATCAAGATCGGCGTCATCTCGACCTTCTCGGGCCCCAGCGGCTTCAACGGCACGTCGACGCGCGACGCCATGAACCTGGCGCTTGCCAATCTCGGCGGCACGCTGGGCGGCCTGCCGGCCCAGTTCCTGTTCGAGGACGATCAGCAGAAGCCCGATCAGGGCGTGGCCATCGCCAACAAGTACTTGCGCGAGGACAAGGTCGACATGATCGTCGGCGCAACCTTCTCGAACATCACGATCGCGATGTATGTGCCGATCGTGAAGGCCGAGACGGTGATCATCAGTTCGATCGCGGGACCCTCGCAGATCGCGGGTAAAGGCTGTTCGCCCTATTTCTTCTCGACCTCGTGGCAGGGCGACAATTTCGCCGAGGCGATGGGCGCCTACCTGCAAGGGAAGGGCATCCAGAACATCTATCTCATGGCACCCAACTATGCTGCCGGTCACGACGTGCTCACCGGCTTCAAGCGCTATTACAAGGGCAAGATCGCCGACGAGGTCTACACGCCGCTCGACCAGCTTGACTTCACCGCCGAACTCACGACCCTGCGCGCCGCCAATCCCGCGGCCACCTTCGTCTTCTATCCGGGCGGGCTCGGCATCCAGTTCGTCAAGCAATATGCCGAGTCGGGCTTGCGCGACAAGATCCCGCTCTATACCGCCTACACCGTCGACAACAGCACCTTGCCGGCGATCGGCGACGACGCGCTGGGCGGGATCACGGCGACCTTGTGGAACGCCCAGCTCGACAATCCCGCGAACCAGAAGTTCGTGTCCGGGTTCAAGGCGAAATACGGCTATATGCCGGCGGAATATTCGGCCCAGGCCTATGACACGGTCAATCTGATCGACAGCGCCGTGCGCGCGGTCAAAGGCGATCTCACGGACAAGAAGGCGCTCATCGCCGCCATCGAGAAGGCGGATTTCCGGTCCGTGCGCGGCAGCTTCCGCTTCAACACCAACCATTTCGGCATCCAGAATTTCTATATGGAGCAGGTCGAGAAGGGCCCGGACGGGAAGCCCTACCTG
>DATJLY010000262.1:0-10936 GCA_035509095.1 Allostellaceae bacterium
CGCTTCGCGCTCCGCTCAGGATGAGGGAGGTTCTACGACGGTCCTCATCCTGAGCGGAGCGAAGCGCAGTCGAAGGACGCACCGGGCCGCTAGCGCCATGCGTCGACCGACACGGTCTTGGCGAGATTGGCGCCGAAGATCTTCCAGGCGCCCTGGGTCTCGCCGCCCGCGACGACGACGTTGATGTCGCTCGCTTCGTGCATGTCGACGATCTCGTCGGGCGCGGCCTTGAGGCGCGTCGCGAACGGCTCGACGCCCGCGACCGCCAGCGGATGGATCAGCGTCTGCACCCACTGATCATCCCAATATTCGCGCGCGGGGATGCGCGCGTTGGCGGCGCACCAGTCGATGAGCTGCTGCTTCGTATGGATGCCCTTGGCGGCGAAGAGACGCGCGACGATCGGGTCCATGACCAGCGTCGGCGGCAGATAGGCCGAGGCCGCGAGGCACCGCCGCATCTTCTCTTCCCACGTGTCGCGGGGCCCGAACCCGTCCTGGACATAGCGCAATCCCACGAACACGCTGACCGCGCTGTCGGTGGGTTTCATGCCCTTCTGCACGTGCAGCGGCTCCCACGGGCTCCGCTCCTCGTTCTCGGCGAAGACGAGGCTATAGGCCATCGGGTTGCCAAGCGCGCCCATATAGGTCTCGCCCGGAACCGATCCGCCCTGGCCGTTCTGCGACGCAAGGCTGAAGGCGCGGCCGATCGTGGTGTTGGCGTGGTTATAGGGGCCCATCGCGCCGATGCCGCAATTCATGCCGATCTCGTGGCGGACCGGGCCGTTGACGACGCTGAGGCACGTCATCGAGGTGGTGCTGCCTTGGCGCGAGGTCTGGCCCGACGCGGCGAGCGCGAGGATCACCGGGAAGTATTCGGGCTTCGCCCCCGCCATCACCGCGTTGACGGCGACCTTCTCGACCGTATATTCCCACGCCTCGCGGAAATTGCCGGCGCGCATGCGGCCCACGACCGTGTCGGGCGGCTGGCTCGTGCCCTTGAGCATCGCCGCAACCCGCGCCTCGGTCGGCAGCACGATGGGAAGGAAATCGGTCCACCGGTTCTCGAGGAACAGCGCCCGCAGATTTTCTTCGGTGTCGGGCGCCACCAGACGCGGGGTGGTGCGCTCGAACGTCGCGCCCGTCAGGTCGGCATCATCGAGCGGGCGCGACAATCCCTCGAGGACTTCCTGCATGAAGGGGCGCCCGGAGATGCGGTCCGCGCCCTCGATATAGCCGCGCAGCTCGCCGGGCGTGCGGCCCACCACGGGCTGCGGCACAAAGGCCTGACGCAAGGTCGGAATGCCGCGGAGCCGCGCCGTCGAGGTGGCGACCCGGTGGAAGACATGGGTGTGGACGGCAACGCAAGGGACGCCGTCTTCTTCGAGCAGCGAGGTCAACCCGACGACCGTCGGGCTACACGAGCTTCATAAGCCGACGCCGAGGATGGCGGCGCTGCCTTCCGACGCGATCTTGGCGCGCATCTCCGCATCATCGACCCAGCTTTGGCGCGGCTTGATGACGCGGGGATTCACCTTGGGCAGGTTCGCGGCGAACCATTGCCGCATCTGCTCCATGAAGGCTTCGGAATTGTCGAAGAGGCAATCGACGAGATAGACGATCTTGCCGTCGAGATTGGCGTGCCGCGGCGCAAGGCGCTTGCCCGTGACCTTGGGCGCATAGCCGCGCGGATCATGAACGGTGATCAAGTCCGGCATGGGCCGCTTCCTCCTGCCTCGGCAAACGACCGCGCACCTTAGGCGCGCCGCCCCCTCGCCTTCAAGAGCTTCGCCCTGTGCAGCGCCGCTCGGTTGTCCTATAGGACGGCGATGGAATTCGTTCTTCCGATCCTTGTGGTGATCGCCATGCTGGGCGCGCTGGGCGCGCTGATCTTCGGCATCTTCCAGATGGCGAAGGGCGGCAATCCCCGGCGCTCGAACAAGATCATGCAGTCGCGCGTGTTGCTGCAAGGGCTGGCGCTGCTGCTGTTCGCGATCTTCATGCTGCTGTTCCGCAGACACTGATCGGCAGGTATCTCGGCCGGCCCTCGGATCACCGGGTCGGGCTGGGGCGTTATCCGAACGGCAAGGGGCGCGCGTGCGACGTTTTGTGGCGGCCGGGCGCATTTCGCTCGTGAAATGAAGTCCTTGCCTTCGGATTGTGCACGTGCACAATCCGCTCCCGCGCCGCAACAAGGCGTGATTTCCGATGCAGGGCCAGGATGAAAATCCTCGTCGCGGTCAAGCGGGTCATCGATTTCAACGTCAAAATCCGGGTCAAGTCGGACCATACGGGCGTCGAGACGGCGAACGTCAAGATGGCCATGAATCCGTTCGACGAGATCGCCGTCGAAGAGGCGGTGCGGCTCAAGGAAGCCGGCACGGCAAGCGAGATCCTGGCCGTCTCGATGGGCGGACCGCCGTGCCAGGAGACGATCCGGACCGCGCTCGCCATGGGCGCCGACCGTGGCATCCATGTGCTGACCGACGCCGAGCTCCAGCCGCTTGCCGTCGCAAAGCTCTTGAAGGCGATCGTCGCCAAGGAATCGCCGCAGCTCGTGATCCTGGGCAAGCAGGCGATCGACGATGACTGCAACCAGACCGGCCAGATGCTGGCGGCGTTGCTGGGCTGGCCGCAGGCGACCTTCGCCTCGCGGCTCAAGATCGGCGACGGCGCGGCGAGCGTGACGCGCGAGGTCGATGGCGGGCTCGAGACGGTGGAGATCAAGCTGCCGGCCGTGGTGACGACCGACCTTCGCCTCAACGAGCCGCGCTATGCCTTGCTGCCGAACATCATGAAGGCGAAGAAGAAGCCGATCGACCAGGTGTCCCCCGATGCGCTCGGCGTCAATCCCGCCCCGCGCCTCAAGACGCTCAAGGTCGAGGAGCCGCCGCGCCGCAAAGGCGGCGGCAAGGTCGGCTCGGTCGAAGAACTGGTCGACAAGCTCATGAACGAGGCGCGTGTGATCTGATGCCGGTCCTGGTCATCGCCGAGCACGACAATGCGGCGCTGAAGAGCGCGACCCTTCACGCGGTGACGGCCGCCGCCGCGATCGGCGGCGATATCCATCTCCTGGTCGCGGGCGCCCATTGCCGCCCGGCCGCCGAGGCGGGCGCCAACGTTTCCGGGATCGCCACGGTGCTGCTCGCCGAGCACGCGGACTATGAGAATCCGGTCGCGGAGGACCTCGCCGCGCTGGTGGTGCCGCTCGCCAAGGGCTACAGCCATCTCCTCGCGCCGGCCTCGACCTTCGGCAAGAACCTCCTGCCCAGGGTCGCGGCGCTTCTCGACGTGGCGCAGATTTCGGACGTCGCGGCAATCGTCTCTCCCGACACGTTCGTGCGCCCGATCTATGCCGGGAACGCGCTGGCGACGGTTCAGTCGGCCGATCCGATCAAAATCCTCACGGTCCGCAGCACCGCCTTTCCGCCGGCCGCTGCCGACGGCGGCAGCGCGGCGATCGAGGCGGTCGCGGCAGCCGGATCGGCCGGCCTGTCGCATTTTGCCGGCGCCGAGCTTGCGCGCTCGGAACGGCCCGAGCTCACGAGCGCGCGCGTCATCATCTCCGGCGGGCGCGGCATGCAGTCCGGCGACAATTTCAAGATGCTGGAGCAGATCGCCGATCGGCTCGGCGCCGCGGTCGGCGCCTCGCGCGCGGCGGTCGATGCCGGCTTCGTGCCGAACGACTACCAGGTGGGCCAGACCGGCAAGATCGTGGCGCCCGAGCTTTACATCGCCGTGGGCATCTCGGGCGCCATTCAGCATTTGGCCGGGATGAAGGATTCAAAAGTCATCGTCGCAATCAACAAGGACGAGGAAGCGCCGATCTTCCAGATCGCGGATTACGGCCTCGTGGGCGATCTCTTCAAGATCGTTCCAGCACTCGAGGCCGAGCTCGCGAAGCGCAGTGGAGGCCGTTAGGGGGAGATTGGAGCGGTGAGCTAATGAGCAGCGAGATCAAGACGATCGGCGTGATCGGCGCCGGTCAGATGGGGAGCGGCATCGCCCATGTCGCAGCACTCGCGGGTCTCGACGTGCGCTTGAGCGACCTCGATCCGGCGGCGCTCGAGCGGGCGGTGCAGTCGATCGACCGCAACCTCGCGCGCCAGGTGACGCGTGGCAAGATCAAGGAGGAAGAGCGCGCCGCCGGCATGAAGCACATCGCCACCGGCCCCGGCTATGAGTGGCTCGATGCGTGCGACATCGTGATCGAAGCGGCGACCGAGCGCGAGGAGGTGAAGCGCGACATCTTCCGCAAGCTGGTGCCGCATCTCAAGGCCTCGGCGCTCGTCGCTTCCAACACCTCGTCGATCTCGATCACGCGGCTTGCCGCGGCGACCGACCGGCCCGAGCGCTTCATCGGCATGCATTTCATGAACCCGGTGCCGGTGATGCAGCTCGTCGAGCTGATCCGCGGCATCGCCACCAACGACACGACGTTCAAAGCGGTGCACGAGCTCGCGTTGGCGCTCGGCAAGACGCCGGTCGCGGCCGAGGATTTCCCCGCCTTCATCGTCAACCGCATCCTGCTGCCGATGGTGAACGAGGCGGTCTATACGCTTTACGAGGGCGTCGGCACCGTCGAATCGATCGACACCGCGATGCGGCTTGGCGCGAACCACCCGATGGGCCCGCTCGAGCTTGCCGACTTCATCGGGCTCGATACCTGTCTTTCCATTATGCAAGTGCTGCACGACGGCCTTGCCGATTCGAAATATCGGCCCTGTCCGTTGATGGTCAAATACGTGGAAGCGGGCTGGCTCGGACGCAAAGCCGGCCGCGGATTTTATGATTACCGCGGCGAAAAGCCGGTGCCGACGCGGTAAGACGGTGATCGGCTTGGCAGAACGCGTCTTAAGTGCTAGGAGGTTCGCAACTCGGTCGTACGGGTCGACGGGGTGAAACGTGTCAGTTGCGCTTGATAGCTGCCCGGCCCTGGTGCTCAACGCGGATTTCCGTCCGCTTAGCTATTACCCGCTGTCGCTGTGGTCATGGCAAGAGACGGTCAAGGCGGTGTGCCTTGGCCGCGTCAACATCGTTTCGGAATATGACGAGGTGGTCCGCAGCCCGTCTTTCGAGATGCGCCTGCCGAGCGTGATCTCGCTCAAGGCCTTCATCGCCGCGACCCGCCGTCCCGCTTTCACGCGCTTCAACGTATTCCTGCGCGACCGGTTCGTCTGTCAGTATTGTGGCGATTGGTTTCCCGCCCACGACCTGACCTTCGACCATGTCGTGCCGCGCTCGCGTGGCGGCCGCACGGTGTGGGAGAACGTCGTGACGGCATGCTCGTGCTGCAATTTACTCAAAGGCAACCGTCTGCCGGCCGAAAGCGGGATGTTCCCGCGCCACACGCCGACGCAGCCGACGACCCACGCGCTGCGCGAGAACGGCCGCGCCTTTCCGCCCAACTTCCTGCATCAGAGCTGGCGCGATTTCCTTTACTGGGATACCGAGCTCGAGCCGAGTTGAGACGTCACTGGCGGCTTTGGCCGATCTGCCACGGGAAGACGCCCTCGGGCTCGTTGGCCGAGTTCATGCCGGGATTCGACGAGGTCGGCCCGGTGCTGAGCGACGCATCGATATCGGAGCTGATCGCGCGCTGCGGATTGTAGTCGACGTCGCGGGCGCCCATGTCGCACCCCACGAGCGCGATCCCCGCAAGCGCCACGAAAAGCATGCGTCCAAGGGATGCCATGGCGGCCTCCGTTCGTCTTGACGCTGCTGCGCAGCGTCGCTACTGACCCTTGGATGTATATGGGCTTGCTGCGTCACCTCCGCCACTGCAATCATTACACGGCAGAAAGATTTCTCCCGCTGTTGCATGGAGGCATCCGGCTCGGGCTCGTGCGGCGCGACAATGCCGACCGGCTGCGCCGGTTTCCCGAGCTGTTCCGGATCGAGGGCGACAGCGTCCACATCGTCGCGAGCGGCGATTTCGAGGCGTTGAGCCGCGCCGTCGACGACGCGGTCGAAGTAATGGTTAATGAAGGCATCATCCCCAAATGGCGCAACGAGTTCTTCGCGGTCGCGCCGGGCCGGAACGCGCGCGCGCATTTCCGGCTCGACCGCGGCGCCGTGCCGTTCTTCGGGACGCGCGGTGAGGGCGTTCACCTCAACGGCTATCGGCGCGACGGCGGCCGCGTCCTGCTGTGGATCGGCAAGCGCGCCACCAACAAGCAGGTGGCGCCCGGCAAGCTCGACAACCTCGTCGCGGGCGGCATCGACTGGTCGCACGGAATCGTCGAGACCCTTGCCAAGGAAGCGGGCGAGGAAGCCGCAATCCCAGGGGACCTGATCGCGCGGGCGGTGCCGGCCGGGTCGGTCAGCTATCGGATGGAGGTGCCGCTCGGGCTTCGCGACGACACGCTCTACATCTACGACCTCGAGACGCCGAAGGACTTCGCGCCGCACAACACCGACGGCGAGATCACCGATTTCGCCCTCATGGACGCCGAAGAGGTGCTGGAGCGCGTCGCGGCCGGCGACGACTTCAAGTTCAACGTCAATCTCGTGATCATCGATTTCGCGTTGCGCCACGGGATGATCCGGGCGGCAGGGGCCGACTACGCGGACCTCGTCACGCTGTTGCGACATGTGCCGGAATAGCCTCGCCTTCGCACTGGCCTGACGGTTAACGCCGACAACGCTTCGTCATCTTGCCCCCCCCCTGTCCGATTTTTGTCGCGGGCGCGCGCGGGAACGAGTGAAAGAAATCCGCCGTAGAAGGAGCGCAAAACACAGGGAGCGCTCCATGGTGACGGGTCGAATTCTCATCGTGTCCTTGATAATGGCCATGGTCGCCGGCTGCGTGGTCGAGCCGCCGCGCGAACGCGTCGTCGTGGAAGCGCCACCACCGCCGCCGCCGCCGCCGCGCCCTGTCGCAGAAGCGCCGCCGCCCGTCGTCGTCGTGCGGCAGGCGCCACCGACCGAGATCGTCGAAGAGGCGCCGGCGCCGCGTCCCGGTTACGTTTGGGCCAGAGGATACTGGCGCTGGGACGGCGGCCGGCACGTCTGGGTGAAAGGCCACTGGGAGCCTCAGCGCGTCGGTTATCGTTATGTCCAGCCGCGCTGGGAAAGGGTCGGCGACGAATGGCACTTCACCGCGGGTTTCTGGATTCGCGGCTGAGGAGACCAGCGGACGCGATCAAAAGGCGTTCGGCCGGCACACATTGTACCAGAGGCCGAGATTCGCCGCCTTCCACGCGGTGTTGGCGCAATCCTGCTCGCGGCGAATTTCGGTCTGCCGATCGCTGTCGCTCGAAGCGGCCGTTTGTCGCGCGGACGAGCAGCTGACACACAACGCGGCGAGAAGGATGGCGATCGCCTTTCGCATCGCCATCGGATAACACTTGCGGCCCGCGGCACCGCGTTAATTATGTGACACACATTACAGCGCCGAAAGTTGGAGGCGGGCCAGTGCAGCTCTATTTCGCCTATGGCGCGAACATGGTGCAGGACGATATGGATCGGCGCTGCCCGGCGGCGCGCCTCTTGGGCGCGGCCATCCTCGACCATTACCGCTTTGCGATCACGCGTTCGGGTTACGGCACCGTGCTGCGGCAAGCCGGCGCGCGCGTCCACGGCGTGCTGTGGCGGCTGGCGCGCGGCGACGAGGCGGCGCTCGACCGTTTCGAGGAAGTGGAGCGCGGCCGCTATCGCCGTGCATGGTTGGTCGTGCGCCGCAACGGGCGGCCGGTCACGGCGCTCGTCTATATCGCCGCCGCGACCGAGCCCGGCCGGCCGAGCGCCGCCTATATCGGGGCGATCCTTGCATCCGCGCGACGCTTCGGCTTCCCGGCAGGCTATGTCGCGGCGCTCGACGCCATCGCCCGCACCGCCTCGGGCGTGAGCCCCGCCTCGCGCAACGCCCGCAGCGTGAGCGAGGGCTCGCTTTTGGCGTAGCGCCGGCCATCCGCGCCGACAATCAGCGCGTGGTGATGATAGAGCGGCACGGGCCAGCCGAGCAGCGCCTGGAGCAGCCGATGGATATGGGTCGACGCGAAGAGGTCGCTGCCGCGCGTGACGTGGGTCACGCCTTGAGCCGCGTCGTCGTGCGTGACGGCCAGGTGATAGCTCGTCGGCGCGTCCTTGCGCGCCAGCACCACGTCGCCGAGGGCGGCCGGATCGGCCATGACGAGGCCCGCGCGCTCGTCCCGCCATGAAAGCGGCCCGGTCCGCGTCAGCGCCGCCGCCACATCGAGCCGCAGCGCATAGGCCTCGCCATCGGCGATCCGCCGCGCGCGCTCGGACGCGGCGAGAGCGCGGCACGTGCCGGGATAGAGGGGGCCGTCCGGCCCTTGCGGCGCGCCCGCCGCGCGCGCCACTTCGGCGCGGATCGCCGCGCGCGTGCAGAAGCAGGGATAGACGAGCCCCTCCGCCTCGAGCCGCGCCAAAGCGGCGCGGTACTCACCCAGATGCTGCGACTGCTTCCGCACCGGGCCATCCCAATCGAGCCCGAGCCAGGCCAGATCCTCAAGGATCGCGTCGACGAACGGCGCGCGGCAGCGGCTCTCGTCGATATCCTCGACCCGCAACAGGAATCGGCCGCCGCCTTCTCGCGCGCGCCGCCAGGCAAAAAGCGCGGCAAAAGCGTGCCCGGGATGCAGCAGCCCGGTCGGACTCGGCGCGAAGCGGGTGACGATCATTCCGGGCCACGATAGCACCCGTGACAAGGGCGCCCGCTTCCTCTATCGAATGAGGGAAGAGAGGTCACCGATGCCCGGCCCGCTTCCCACCCTTACCGGCCCTGTCCACAAGCCCGCCAATCGCGGCGCGCCGAAGAAGCTGGTGGCGCTTCTGCACGGGCTTGGCGCCGACGGGAACGACCTTATCGGCCTTGCGCCGGCTTGGGAGGGGCTGCTGCCCGATGCCGAGTTCATCTCGCCAAACGCCCCCTTCCCGTGCGACATGGCGCCCTACGGCCGGCAATGGTTCACGTTCCAGTCGCGCGAGCCCGAGGCGATCCTTGCCGGCGTGCGCGCCGCGGTGCCGATCCTCGACGCCTTTCTCGACGCGGCGCTGGCCGCCCGCGGCCTGACCGATTCCGAGCTCGCGATCGTCGGGTTCTCGCAAGGCGCGATGATGACGCTTTTCACCGGCCTGCGCCGGAACAAGGCGGCGGCCGCGCTCATCGGCTATTCCGGCGCCATGGTCGGGCCCGACGTTCTGGCGGCGGAGGTCCGCGTGCGCCCGCCGGTCTTGCTTGTTCACGGCGACGCCGACCCGGTCGTGCCGCCCGAGCGCATGATCCAGGCCATCGCCGCGCTCGAGGCGGCCAAGGTCCCGGTCGAGCATCTGAGCCGGCCCGGCCTCGGCCACGGCATCGACGAAGAAGGCCTGCGCCGCGGCGGCCGCTTCCTGGTGGAAGGCTTCAAGCGCGCCGGCCCGCCGTCGTGAGCGGCGCGGCGCAATCCCCCTTCGTTGATATCGCGCGGGGCTTGGCGCCGCAGATCGAAGCAGCGGCCGAGGAAGCCGAGCGGGAGCGCCATCTGCGAACGCCGCTCATTGATGCGTTCGCGCAGGCGGGATTGTTCCGGCTGTGGATTCCGCGCGCGCTGGGCGGCGAAGAGGTAGAACCCGAAACCTTTGTCCGCGTCGTTGAGGAGATATCGCGCATCGACGGCGCCGCCGGCTGGTGCGTGATGATCGGCGGCTGCTATGGCGCTTTCGGCGGGTATCTTTCGTCCCCCGCCGCGCGCGAAATCTATGGTGCCGATCCGCGCGTCATCACCGGCGGGGCATTTCGGCCCTTCGGCCGGGCCGTCGTCGTCGATGGCGGTTATCGCGTCACCGGCCGCTGGCCGCTCGGAAGCGGCTGCCAGCATTGCGCATGGATGGTGGGTGGCTGCCAGATACTCGACGGCGAGACGCCGCGTCTTGCCGCGAACGGGGTGCCGGTCACGCGCCTCTTGTTCTTTCCGGCAGCCTCGTGCGAGATCATCGATACATGGTACGCCTCGGGGCTCCGGGGCACGGGCAGCCACGACTACGCCGTCGCCGATCTCCTGGTGCCGGCCGAGCATTCGCTGTCGTTTCGCGAGCCTCCCGTCGAGACTGGACCACTCTATGCGATTCCGACCATCGGGCTTTTCGCGCTCGCGATCGCCGCCGTCGCGCTCGGCATCGCCCGTCACGCCATCGACATCCTGACGGAGTTGGCGCGCACCAAGATCGCCAGCCGCTCGCGCCAGGTGCTGAACCAAAACGCGATGACGCAGGCCGATCTGGGGCGCGCCGAAGGATTGCTGCGCTCCGGCCACGCCTTTCTTTACGAGACGCTGGACGATGCGTGGAGGACCGCCGTTGCCGGCGAGCGCTTCGGGATCCCGCAGCGCGCCCTGATGTGGCTCGCGGCGACGCAGGCGACGACAGCCGCGGCCCAGGCGGCGGACCTGATGTTCACCGCCGGCGGCTCGGCCTCCGTCTATAGCCGGGCCGGGCTCGACAAATGCGTCCGGGACATCCGCGCGGTGGGCCAGCACGTCGTTGTCGCCCCCGGCAATTACGAGATGGCGGGCCAGGCCCTCCTGGGAATGGACATGCGCGCGACGCTGCTTCTGGCTCTCGACGACCGCGACGCCGCCAGGCGGGTCTAGGAACCGAGATAGCCCTCGACCAGCTTGACCATGTCGCCCGCGTCCCAAAGCGCGGCACCTTCGACCTTGCCGAGGATGCGGCCATCGCGGTCGACGAGATAGCTGGTCGGCAGCCCGTCCACATGGAGCGCGTTCGTCAGCCCGTTCTTGGGATCGAGATAGATCGCGAGACCATCGAGCCCGTGCTTGGCGATGAACGGATCGACCAGCTCGGCCCCGCGCCGGTCCTCGGACACCGCGAGGATCGTCAAGCCGCCGACCTTGCCCTGAAGCTTCAGCAGCGAGGGCATCTCGGCGACGCAAGGCGCGCACCAGGTGGCCCATAGATTGACCAGCAGGAACTT
>DATJLY010000263.1:0-9531 GCA_035509095.1 Allostellaceae bacterium
ACGCGATCCGATGTTAAGCGGGCGACAGCCGCTCCAGAACCTGCCCGCGCGTTTCGATGGCGAAGAAGAAGGCGATGACCGCCCCCACCGCGGCAAAGCACCCAAAGGTCACGAACACCGCGTCGAGCCCCCAATGCGGCAGGATCCAGCCGACCATGATCGGCCCGACCATCGACGCGCCGCGCTGCCAGCCGCCGGCGACGCCGCCGCCCAATGCGCGCAGGTGCGTCGGATAATTCTCGGCCGTATAGGTCGCGAGGCTCAAGGCCAAGAGGCTAATGAACATGAAGCTGACCGAGACGATCGCCAGCACCTCTTCCGCCGAAAAGCTTCTTCCGGTCAGGAAGATGAACAGCGGCAGCGAGCCCACGCCCAACCCCAGGATGAACATCGGCCGCCGCCCGATCAGCTCGATCAGGATGATCGCGCTCAAAGCGCCCAGCAGGCCGATCCCCTGCAGCACGAAGCCATAGAAGATCGAGTCCTGCACATCGAGCTTGTAGACGGTGCGGAAAAGAGAGGGCGCCCACGCCGTGAGCCCGTAAGTGATGATATAGGTGCAGATCCAGATGCCCCACACCGCGAGCGTGCGGCGGAGATAGATGCCCTTGAAGAGATCGGCGATCTTGGGGCTTGCCTCCCGAACCACGGGCAGGTCGAGCTGCAAAGGCGGCAATTTCCCCTCGAGCGCGGCGATCTCCTCGATGCGCTTCAATGCCGCGTCGGCCTCGGCGAAGCGGCCGCGCGAGGCGAGCCAGCGCGGCGATTCCGGCAACATCGTGCGCAGCGGGATAGCGATCAACGCCGGCAGCGCCCCCAGGATGAACATCCACTGCCAGCCCCAATGCGGCACTACCCACAAGCCGACGAAGGCGACGATGGTGAGGCCGATCGCAAAAAGGCACTGGATGCCCAGCGAGAACCGGCCGCGCCCTTCCGCCTTCGCGAACTCGTTCACGTAAGCCGCCATCAGCGGCACCTCGCCGCCGAGCCCGATGCCCTGGACGAGGCGGATCCACCACATGGAATCGTAATCCCGCGCAAAGGCGCAAGCGAGGCTGCCCAAGGTGAAGATCAGCAGCGTCACGATCATGGTCTGGAGCCGTCCCCAGCGCTCGGCGATCCATCCGGCGCAGATCGACCCGATGAGCTGGCCGCCGAAGCCGATCGAGATGAGCTGCCCGATCTGCGCGGGCGATAGCTTCCACAGGCCGATCAGCGACGGCAGCACATAGGCGATGATCAGCGAATCGAAGGCGTCGAAGAACCATGCGCTCATGATGATGAAGCGCATCGAAGTGTGCCACGAGCAGTATGGAAGCCGCTCGATCCGCGCCACGATCTGGCTCAGATCGATCCCACCGGTCGCCGTCGTCTCGGCCATCACGTTTCCCCCTATGGTCTTGTAGCCGCTTCGCGGCGGCGTTCGGGTCAGATCGTATAGAAATCCATCATCGTCGGCAGCGTGTCGTTGAGCAGGATCGCCTTGCGGCGGCGGATGCGCCAGCCCTGCTCGGCGCGGACCAGAAGATGCTCACACCGCGTGTAGAAGACGTGCTCGTCGCGCCGCTTCACGTTGAACACCTCGATGGTCCAGTTCGAGGTCACTTCGAGCGTGCCGTCGCGTCCTTCAAGAGCGAGGACGTTGGTGACGTTGTGCGCCGTGCGCGGCAGCGGCACCGACGCGATGGAGCGGCCGGACCGCACCCGCCACACGCGGTCCTCGAGCTCGCTGCGCTTCGACGTATAGAGAAGCGAGATCTCGGTCGCGGGGTCGGCGGTCGGCTCCTCCTCATTCTTCCAGGCGGGAACCCAGAACTCCGCATCCTCGTGATAAAGCGCGAGCCACGCGTCCCATTGCCGCCGGTCGAGATAAAGCGCCTCGCGATAAAGGAACTCGGCCGCGAAGGCCGACGCCTCGACCGTCATTTCATGGCGAGCGGCTCGCCGCCCGGCTTGGTGAGCCACTGCCAAGCCTTGTTCGCCGCGTCATAGCGTACGACGATGGCGCTGTCGGGGCCGAGGCCGCGTTCGGGATTGGCCTTGAAGTCGTACATGCCGTCGATGCCCGCGAAATCGGTGAGGTTCGCGATATAGTCGCGCACCTGCTCCGCGGTGGCGCCGGTGCCCAGCTTCCTCAAGGCCGAAATCACGATCAGGCCGGCGTCCCACGAGGTCGCCTCCATATTGTCGGCCTTCAGCCCTTTTTCCTTCAGCACCGCATACATGGCGTGTTGCGCCGCCTCGATGCGCGGGTCGAGCTTCCAGAGACCCTCATGCTCGGGGAAAAGCGCCGAGCCCATGACGAGGCCCTTGGGCAGGAAGTCCTTCCATTGCTCCATCTGTGCGAAGGTCTGGTTGCCGCTCGTGGGCGAGACCGGGATGTCGAGTCCGGCCTGGACCATGCCTTTGAACACGGTCGCGGCCGGCGCGCCCGTGACACCGGCATCGATCGCTTGCGCCCCCGCCGCCTTGATGCGCTCGATCTGCGCCGCGACCGAGATATCGGTGGGGTTGAAATGCTCGCGTATGACCAGCTTCACGTCCTTGTTCTCGGGCCGTGCGACCACCTGGTCCATGGCCTTGTCGCTGTTCTGGCCGGTCGCGTCCGTATTGTTGAGCGTCGCGATCTTGGTCCAGCCGCTCATGCGGTAATAGCGAACCACCGCCGCGGTCTGATCGATCGCCGAAGCGGACGAGGAAAAGACGAAGCTGCCACGGGGCGGGTGAACCGCCGGCGACAAGCAGTAATCGACCGGCCCGTTCTTCACCAAAGGCGCGATCGCGTTGCACATCGCGACGAGCCCCGAGCCCAGGATCACCGCCGGTTTGTCGGCCAGAATGTCGGTCGCGAGCTGCACCGCCACTTGCGGGCTGGTTTGGTCGTCATGATAGACGAACCGTACCGGCCGCCCGTCGATGCCGCCGTCCTTGTTCACCACCTCGGCAAGCGCATCGAGGCTCTGGCGGTGGCCCTGGCCCACGAACGACCCGCCGCCCGTCAGCGGCAGGATGACATTGATGTCATAGGGATCGGCCGCGCGCGCCGATGTGGCGGCCGCGAGGATCAGGGCAAGGGGCAGGGCAAGCGCATACCGTCTCATGGGCGTTCCTTATTTATCGTGCGTTAGGCGGGGATCTCGATCTGCGGCACCGTCGGCATCTTGTCCCAATCGGTGATCGGGTCGAAGGTCAGCACCCAGTCGTTCTTGCCTTGGACGCTGCCTTTGCCGGAATCGATCAGCGCCTTTTGCGCCGCCGCGTCGCGCATATGCTTGAAGCGCGCGTTCGCGATCGAGAGCTTTTGGACAGCGTGGACCCGCGGGATGCGGACGCGGCGAAAATTGCGGCAGGCTTCGACCGGATCGGGCTCGGCATCGAGCCAGCGCGCAAGGATATAAGCGTCCTCGAACGCCTGGCAGGCGCCTTGGCCCGCGTTCGGCAGCATCGCATGCGCGGCATCGCCGATGAGCTGGATGCGCCCGCGGCCCCAATTATCGGTCAAGGGCCGCGTGAAGAGACCCCATTTCGAGCAGTCGACGACGATGTCCAGGATCGCCGCCAGCCGGGGTTCGGGATCGGGGAAGCTGAGCCGCATCTCGTCCGGGTCGCCGCGGGTCGACCAGCCTTCCGCGACCCATTTGTCGGTATCCTCCTGGGTCACGATGTTCACCAGTTCCGTGCCGCGGATGTAATAGGCGATGAAGTGGCAGCCGGGACCGACCCACTGCACATGCCCGTTGGGCTCGAGCGACGCGCGCGGCACGTCGCTGCCCTTCAACAGCGCACGCCACACCATCTGGCCGGTATAGGTCGGATTGTCGTCGCCATAGAGCGCGCGTCGGATGACCGAGCGGACGCCGTCGGCGCCGACCACGAGATCCGCGTCGACGGCGTTGCCGTTGTCGAAACGCAGGGTGATGCGGTCGCCGTTTTCCTCGATCGCCGTAAGGCGGTGGCCAAGATGCACCGTTGCGGGGTCAAGGCTCTGCGCCAGCGCGTCGAGGAGATCGGCGCGATGGAACGTGTAGTGCGGCGCGCCGTAGCGGTTGGGCGCGGCCATCCGGTTGTTGAACTCGATCGCCTCGCCCGTCTGCATGTTGCGCGTGAAGATGCCGGGTGACAGATTGGCGACGGCGGCGATCTGATCGCCGAGGCCAATAGCCTGAAGCGCCTTCGTCGCGTTGGGGCTCGTGTTCACGGCAGCGCCGATCTCGCCAAGGCTGGGCGCGGCCTCGTACACCTCGGCCCGCATGCCGAAGGCGGCGAGCGCGTGCGCGACGCCCAGTCCCGCGAGCCCGCCGCCGACGATCGCGATCGGGCGTTCCTGTTTCATCCGATGCCTCCTAGTCGAGAGGATAGGTGTCGCTGGGCAAGGGCGGCAGGCCCAGCGCGTCCCGCCCGGCGATCTGCATGGCGGGCGCCGCCCACTGCGCATGATGGCCGATCGCGTGGAGATCGCGCCAATGCCGCTGGATCGCGTGCGTGCCCAACAGCCCGTGCGCACCGCTCATATCGAACAGGCGGTCGACCCCGGCCTGCAGCAGCTTCAGCACCATCATCATGTCGCGGCGCTGACGCACGGCGTCGGTGCGGCTGACCTTGCCGCCTTTGAAGATGGTGGCGGTCAGCTTTTCCGTGACGAGATAGGCGAGATCGATCTCGGCCCTCGATTCGCCGATCGCGATCTGCACATCGACGCGGTCCGAGGGCTTCGCGCCCATCGGCCGCGCGCCGCGCCCCGCGGTCAGATCCACGAAGGACTCATAGGCGCCGCGCGCGATGCCGTGGAGCGGCGTCATCACGGCGAAGCCCGAATTGAGGATGAGCGGCGAACGATAGAGCACGCCCTCATGCACGAAATGCCCGGCGGCGCGGCCGACGAGCGCGTCGTCATGGTCATAGACGAAAGACGGCGAGACGAAGGTCGGCTCGACCAGGACGTCGTTGCTGCCCGAGCCCCGGAGGCCCATCGAATTCCAGACGCGGTCGATCTTGAACTGATCCGGCTTCAAGAGGAAGTTGAGCCGCTTCTTGATCGAGCCGTCCTCGTTGCGGGTGACGCCGCCGAGGATCGCCCATTGGCAGTAATCGCCCGTCGACGCGAAATTCCAGCGCCCGCTGATCTCATAGCCGCCGCGCACCTCTTTGACCTCGCCGGTCTGATTGAACGAGGTGAGGATGGTGGGGTCGGGCTGATGCTCATAGACATAGCGCTGCGCCTCTTCGGGGAAGAGGCTGAGGAAATATTGGTGCTGGATGAGGAACGTCATGCACCAGCCGGTCGAGCCGCAATGGCGCGCCACCTCGCTGACGCAATCGATCTGCGTCATCCAGTCGCCTTCATAACCACCAAACATCTTGGGGCGCATCAGCGGCATGAGGCCCGAATCGAGAATCGCCTTGATGTTCTCCTCGGGCATCCGGCGCAGCTCTTCGCAGGCGAGCGCGTTCTTCTTCGCGACCGGAATGATGGTCTGGGCGCGCTCGATCGCCTCCTCGTGGCGGATCTTCATGCCTTGATAGGCGAAATTGATGCGGGGACCGGTCACGAACATGGGGCGCACTCGATGACGGGCACTTGGGCCGGCCAATTCTAGCCTGAGACCGGATCATCTCCGACGATCCAGCCCGGCGGATCGGCCCGCCGCCATCTCAATCCTTCCGGCCCATCGATACAATGGGCGCAAACCGGCCGCAAGGCACTCGCCCCGCGCGGGCAACTGGCGCGACATCGCGGCCGCGCCTATCATGGTTGCGAAGAGGATTTTCAGGGGCCGCGGAGGACATCATGGCTTCATCCAACAATCCGGCGCGCGACCGGCTCGTCAAGGGCGAGCTGTCGCTGGGCGTGGGGTTGCGCCTCATCCGCACCGGCGAGATCGCGAAGATCATGCAGGCCGCCGGCTTCGACTGGCTGTGGGTCGATCTCGAGCACGGGCCGCATTCGCTCGACCAGGCGTCGCAGATCTCGCTCGCCGCGATCGATGCCGGCATCACGCCGCTCGTGCGCGTGCCCGAAGGACAGTTCGACATGGCAACCCGCGCGCTCGACGGCGGCGCGTGGGGCATCGTGATGCCGCATGTCGACACCGCCGACGAGGCCGCCGAGGTGGTGGACCGCGTCAAGTTCCCGCCGATCGGCCACCGCTCGAGCGGCGGCCTGCTGCCGCATTTCGGCTACAAGCCGATGAATGGCGGCGAGGCCGCGCGGCTCATCAATGCCGAGATGCTGACGATCGTGATGCTCGAGACGCCGACGGCGATCGCCAACGCCGACGCGATCGCCGCGGTCAAAGGCGTCGACGTGCTGCTGATCGGCACCGGCGACCTGACCTTGGAACTGGGCATTTCCGGCGACTACGGCAATCCGCAGGTCGTTTCGGCGTATGAGACGGTGATCGCCGCCTGCCGGCGCCACAATAAATGGCCCGGCATGGGCGGCGTCGGCGCCGAGGACTACATGAAGCGGTTCATCGGCATGGGCATGCGCATGATCCTGTCGGGCGGCGATCTGAATTTCCTGATGGCCGGCGCGCAACGGCGGGCCGGCACCTTGCGCGAGGCGCTGAAATAGATCGAGGAGGAACGACCATGACCACTCTCGCTCAGACCTTCACGACCCAAGACCTCGAATATGCGCGGCACGACGGCAAGCCCTTGCTGCTGCGCTTCTTCCGGCCGGCGGGCAAGGGGCCGTTCCCGGTCGTCGTCGACATTCATGGCGGCGCGTGGTCGAGCGGCGACCGCTTGCAGGAGCATTTCCGTCACGAGGCGCTGGCCGAAGGCGGCCTTGCGGTGGCGGCGCTCGATTTCCGCCATGCGCGCGAAGGGGCCTATCCGACCGGCGTCGCCGACATCAATTATGCCGTCCGCTGGGTCAAGGCCCATGCCAAGGACCTCGAGATCGACGCCAACCATGTGGGCGCCGCGGGCCAGTCGAGCGGCGGGCACCTTGCCATGCTGGTGGCGATGAAGCCGCGCGATCCGCGCTATGCGGCCCAACCGCTCGCGGGATCCTCGGTCGATGCAAGCCTCCGGTGCGTCGCCATGTCGTGGCCGGTGATCAATCCGCTGAGCCGCTACCATTGGGCCAAGGTCGAGACTGCGCGCGGCGCCGAATGGGCCGCAGGACCTATCGAGGGCCATGACAAGTTCTGGCAGACCGAGGCCAACATGGCGGACGGGAGCTGCATCCTCGCGCTCGAGCGCGGCGACAAGGTCGAGACGCCGCCGGCGATGTGGATCCAGGTGCCGAAGGATCCGCAGCACAATTACAAGGACCCCGAGGGCAAGTATCCCGGCAACGAGCCGGAACGGTTCTGCGATGCCTATCGCAAGGCGGGCGGGACCATCGACCTTCTCTATTTCGACGCGCCGCAACGTTTCACCTCGGTGGCGCCGACCTCGCCCGCCGCGCGCGACGCGTTCCAGCGGCTCACGGCCTTTTTCAAGAAGCATCTTGCCGCGGGGTGAGATGCTGATCGAGGTCATCTGCACCGGCGACGAGGTGCTGAGCGGCAAGATCGTCAACACGAACTACAATACGATCTGCCTGAAGCTCGAAGAAGTCGGTCTCGCGGTACGATGGGGCACGACCGTCGGCGATGACCGCGAGACGCTGCTGGCCGCGTTCCGGCTCGCCGGGACGCGCGCCGACGCCGTCATCGTCAATGGCGGGCTTGGTCCCACCGTCGACGACCTGTCGCAGGAGATCGCCGCCCGCGCGGCCGATGTCGATCTCGTGCTGAGCGAGGAATGGCTGCGGAAGATGGAGGCCCTTTTCCTCCGCCGCAGCCGGATCATGCCGACCAACAACCGCAAGCAGGCGATGCTGCCGGCGACCGCGGAGATTCTCGACAATCCGATCGGCACCGCCTGCGGCTTCGCGCTCGATATCGGCAAGGCGCGGTTCCTGTTCACCCCCGGCGTGCCGCGCGAATTGCACCGCATGCTCGACGAGCAGGTGATCCCCCGGCTTTTGGCGCGAAGCGGCCAGCCCTCGGCGATCTTCCTGAAGCGGTTCCATTCCTATGGGCTTGGCGAATCGCATGCCGATGCGATCCTGGCCGGCGTCGACGCGCTTGCCCCCGATGGCAGCGTGAAGCTCGGGTTCCGCGCGCATTACCCGCAGCTCGAGACCAAGCTGACGGTGCGCGGGCGGGACGCCGCGGACGTGCAGGCGAAATTGGCGCCGGTCCGCGACGAGGTGCGGCGGCGGCTCGGCAATTTCATCCTCGCCGAAGATGACGAGACGCTTGAAGGCAACGTGCTCGCCGCGTTGGCGGCGCATGACGGCTCACTCGCCGTGGTGGAGACTTATACCGGCGGCCTTGTCGCCGCCCGGCTCCTGAACGTGCCCGGCGGCGAAGCGCGCTTTCGACGCGGCCTGGTGGCACGCGAGCTTGGCGAGATTCACGCGGGCCTGGGGATGACGCGCGGCGCGGCGGACGGCGCCTACTCGCTCGAGGCCGCGACCGCGATCGCCCAGGGCGCGCGCGAGGCGGCGCGGTCGACCCACGCGCTTGCCGTGCTGGTCGAGGCGGATCAGGGCGGCGAGCGGGTCGATTTCGGCGGCACGATCCATCTTGCGGTCGCGACCGCGCAAGGTGTCGCGACGCGGCAGGCGCGCATCATCGGCGGACGGGAATGGGTGCGGCTCGGCGCCGTCGAGATGGCGCTCGACTGCCTGCGCCGGCATCTGAAGGGGCTGCCGATCGACGAGCGGATCGATTTCGAGAAGCGCTGAGAGTCCTTGAGCCCCGTCATGGCCGGGCTTGACCCGGCCATCAACGCCCTCTTCGCCAGCGCCGTCACACGTGGATGCCCGGATCAAGTCCGGGCATGACGAATCAGCGAATTGCGATAGCCGGTACTAGGCGCGGACGAACCGCGACAGCCAACCGCGCACCTTGAGCCGTTCGACCTGCGTGGTGAGGTTGCGGCGCTCGTTGCTCCACGTGTTCGTGTCGATCTCGCGCTCATGGCGCAGGCGGAGCTGTTCGGCTTGCGATAGTTCCGCCTGGCGGGCGAGCGTCGCCGCGGTGCGCTGCGCCGCCTCGGCCAGTTGCCGGGCTTGCGCGAGCCGTGCTTCGGCGGTTGCGGCCTCGCGGCGCGCCTCGTCGCGTTCGCGGATGAGATCGGCCTCGCGCTTCCTGTGGGCGTCCCGCTCGATGATCGCGTTCTCGATCGACGCGACACGCTGATCCCAGCGTTCTTCCTGGGCGATCCAGCGCTCGAGCGATTGCTCCCGTTCCTCGATCATCTCCCGCAGCAGCATGGCGAGGCGATCGGTCGGGTGCTCGCGCAGCTGACCGCGCAACGTCTCGAGCTGCGAGCTCAGATAGGCGATATGCGCCTGAATGTCGCTCAGCGACGGCTTCGCACGCTGCAACGGCGCGACCTCGACCGGTTCGAGGTCCGCAAGCCGCAACGCCAACTGGCGTGACCCGGGAGCGGGGACGTCAGTGTCGTCGGGATCGGCGCTGTACTCGGTCGCGGCGGAGGGAGAGGTCTCGAACGGCATTGCGT
>DATJLY010000264.1:0-5379 GCA_035509095.1 Allostellaceae bacterium
CGCCGAGCGCTGGTACGAAGACCCGGCCAACCACGACGAAGCCGTCAAAATCGCGGTCGCCGTCACCAAGATACCGGCCGATCGTTGGGACAGCTGGATCTTCCGGAAGGACGGCCAAAACGGCGACTACTACCGCGCGCCCGACGGCAAGGTCGACCTCGTGCAGATGCAGCGCACGATCGACGAGCAGGTGAAGTACGGCTATTTGAAGCAGCCCCTCGACATCACGAAATACGGCGATTTCAGCCTGGTCGAGGAAGCGGCCAAGCGGCTCGCAAAGTAAGATCGTGCGGCTTGGCGTTGCGCTCGGCAGTGGCGGCGCGCGAGGCTGGGCCCATATCGGGGTGCTGCACGCGCTGGAAGCGGCGAAGATCCGGCCCGACATCGTCGTCGGCACCTCGATCGGCGCGGTGATCGGCGCGCTCTATCTCGTGGGCGCGCTCACGGATTTCGCCCAGTACACGCGCCGCCTCAATCGCATCCGCCTGAGCCAGTTCTTCGATTTCAAAGTCGGCGGCGGCGGCATGATCGCCGGCAACCGCGTCTTGAAGGTGCTGCGTCCCCTCTTCGGCACGACGCGCATCGAGACCCTGACCCGTGCCTTCGGCTGCATCGCGACCGACCTTGCGACCGGCGACGAGATCTGGCTGCAGGAGGGCGACATCGTCGAGGCGTTGCGGGCCTCCTATGCCATTCCGGGATTCTTTCCGCCGGTCGAGCGGCGCGGGCGCTGGCTCATCGACGGGGCGCTCGTCAATCCGGTTCCGGTCTCGCTCGCCCGCGCGCTCGGCGCCGAGCTGGTGATCGCGGTCGACGTCAATGCGGGCCTGTTGGAGACATTGAGCTTCGAGGCCGATCAGATCGGCATCGCCGAAGGCCGCGCTGCGGGCGAGCGCTTCGTGCGCGGCCTTTTGGGGCGGCGCAAAGGAGGGCCCAGCACGTTCGGCGTGCTCGCGCGCTCGCTCCAGATCGCGCAGACGCGCTTGAGCCGCATCCGCCTTGCCGAGGACCCGCCCGCCTTCGTGCTGCGCCCCGAAGTGGGCCGCATCGGCCCCTTGGAGTTCTATCGCGCGGAAGAGTGCATCGCCGCCGGCGAGGAAGCGCTGCGGCGCGCGCTGCCGGCGCTGAGCGAGGCGATGCGCGGACGCGGACCCGGCGCGCATTGACCCCATTCGGCGCCTGAGATTAAATCCGCCTCATCGGCCTTTTCGAGAGGAGATGCGCGATGCGTGGGGACGGTCCGACCGATCTCGCCCGATATGTCGAGCACGACCGGGTTCACCGCTCGCTCTATAGCGATCCGGCGATCTTCGATCTCGAGATGGACAATATCTTCGAGAAGGTCTGGCTTTATTGCGGGCACGAATCGCAAGTGCCCAACGCCGGCGATTACTGGACCGTGCAGCTTGGCCGTCAGCCCATGGTGATGGTGCGGCACAGCGACGGCAAGATCCACGTGCTTTACAACCGCTGCCCGCATCGCGGGTCGATGATGTGCGGCAACCGCCACGGCAATGCCGGCAAGGCCTTCACCTGCTCCTATCACTCGTGGCAGTTCCATACCGACGGCTCGCTCGAAAGCTTCCCGATGCCCAAAGGGTACGAGGGAACGCGGCTGACGAGCGAGAATCCCGATTGCAACATGAAGCATGCGGCGCGCGTCGAGAGCTATCGCGGCTTCGTCTTCGCGAGCCTCGCGAAGGACGGCCCCACCTTGCGCGAGTTCCTGGGCGATGCGCGCATCGCGTTCGACGATATGTGCGACCGCGCGCCCAAGGGCGAGGTCGAGCTCGTCCCCAATTGCTTCCGCGTGATCCAGCATTCGAACTGGAAGATCTTTCTCGAGAACCAGCTCGACGCGCTGCACCCGTCGGTAACGCATGAATCGACCGGCCGCGCCGCCGAGGAAGTCGAACACGAGATCGAGAAGCGCACCGGCAAGGCGCCGCTCGATTATCACTATTTGTCGGCCTTCACCCTCCCCTTCCACAAATGGGACCAGGTTCAGACGCTCAATTATCCGCACGGCCATTGCATCCTGCAGGGCTATATGGGCTTGCGGCCGCAGGACCCGGACACGCTCGCCTATGAAGCGGAGATGCGCAAGCATTACGGCGCCGAGCGCACCGAGCAGATCCTGTCGGTCAATATCCACCACGTGCTGCTCTATCCCGGCCTTTCCGTGCAGCCGCCGCTGCAGCAGCTTCGCGCGGTGCGGCCGCTGTCGGTCGACCGCACTCTCACCGAGATCTGGCACTTCCGCCTCAAAGGCGCGCCCGAAGCGATCTATCGGCGCGCGCTCGGGTACTACAATCTCGTGAATTCGCCGGCGACGATGGTCAATGCCGACGATCTCGAGAATTTCTGGAAATGCCACCAGGGCCTCGCCTCGGACGGCGGCGACTGGGTCAGCTTCCATCGCCATGCCGGACAAGACGACCAGGAGGGCGCCGTGATCAAGTCGCGCTTCGGCACCAGCGAGGCGCCGATGCGCAATCAGTTCCGCGCCTGGGTCGATCTGATGGCCGGGGCCTGAGAGTGGCGCGCGCAAAGAAGAAGGCGGCGCGGCGTGCGCCGGCGCGGAAGAAGGCGGCGCGGCGCCCGACCCGCGTCGCCCGAAGCGCCGGCAACGGCCACGACACGCAGCGCGAGATCGAGCAGCTTCTCTACCGCCAGGCCGATCTCCTGGACCGGCGGCGATGGGACGATTTCATCGCGCTTTTCACCACCGACGGCGTCTATTGGATGCCGGCCGATCCGGAACAGACGACGGGCGACGGCGTGCCCTCGATCTTCTACGAGGATCGCGACCTGATGCGCGTGCGCATGAAGCGGGTGACGCATCCCCACGCCTGGTCTCAGGCGCCCGATTGGGGCACCAATCACGTCGTTTCAAACGTGATCATCGAGAGCGAGGACCCCCGCACCGGCGAGGTCGTGGCGCGCTCGCGCTTTCACATGATGGAATTCCGGCGCGACGCGCTGCGCCATTTCGCGGGGTCTTATATCCACCATCTGCGGCGCACCGCCGATGGCTGGCGCATCCGGCTCCAGCGTGTCGACATGGTGAACGGCCAAGGCGCTTACGATTACGTCCTGCAGGTCTGGGTCTAAGCCTTGGCGACGCGGCGCAGCGGCTCCCGGCGCAGCTCGGAATAATCGCGCGCGGCGGCGCGGACGACCGCCTCGATCCGGTCGGCGGCCGTGGGGCGGCTGATATAGAAGCCCTGGGCGGCGTCGGTGCCGAGCGCCACAAGCGTCGCGAGCGCATCAGGGGTCTCGACCCCTTCCGCAACGACATTGAGGCCCAGTTTCTGACCGATGCCGAGGATCGCCTCGACGATCACGCGGCAATCCTGATTGCGGTGCATGTGGATGACGAACGACTTGTCGACCTTGAGCTCCGAGAAGGGCAAGCGGCGGAGCTGAATGAGCGAGGCATAGCCGGTCCCGAAATCGTCGATGCTGAGATGGAATCCCTTGAGCCGAAGGCGTGCCAGCACGTCGAGCGTCTGGGTCGGGTCCATCATCGCGGCCGATTCCGTGAGCTCAAGCGTCACCTGGTCGGGCGCGACGCCGGCCTCGGCGCAGCGCGCGACCGCAAGCTCGGGCAGGTCGATGTCGTCGAGATCGCGGGCCGACATGTTCACCGCCATGTTGAGCGCCATGCCCGCCTTGTTCCAAAGCGCGGTCTGGCGCACCGCCTGGGTCAGGACCCAATCCATGAGGCCGTGGACGAGCCCGCTCTGCTCGGCGAGCGGGATGAACTGATCGGGCGGCACCAGCCCGCGCGTCGGATGCTGCCACCGCACCAGCGCCTCGACACCGTAGACGATCCCCTCTTTGCAGTCGAGCTTTGGCTGATACTCGAGGATCAGCTCGTCATGCTCGATCGCATAAGCGAGCGCGCGCGCCATCAGCGGCTTCTCGATCTCGCGCAGACGCTCGAGCGTCTCTTTGAGCGTCGCCGCGCGGATCGGCTTCTGAAGCGCGCCGGCGATGGCGAGGCCGCGCTCGCCCGCAAGCCGCTCGGCCGTCTCCAGCACTTTGGCGTCGGCGCCGCTTGCAATCAGGATGCGGGCGGTCGATTTCGCCTCGACCAGGTCGCGCAGCAGCTGAATCCCATCGGCCCCGGGCATGTTGAGATCCATCATGATGACCGATGGACGCCACGAGCGGATCTGGGTGCGGAATTCCGCGGGATCGCCGGTGCTGAACGTCTCGAACCCGGACGCCTCGCCTACCCGCCGGGCATAGTTCCGGAAGGTCGTGTCGTCATCGATGATAAGAAGCCGGTCCTGGATCATGCGGGTGCCCCTGCGACCCCGCGGACTTTAGGCAATACCCTTAAACAGGGGGTTAATTTTTACTGAAGCAACTTCCGCGGGATGGGGCGGCGACACGTTTCGCGATCGACGACGCAATATTGGGGCTCGCCGGATTTACGGCGACATCCTGCGTCAAGGGCCGCACCACCAAATCCATGTCCTCCATCGGAATTGCACCGAGCAAAACCTCGTCGCCCAGCACCATCGCGCCGACGAAGCATTGGCGGTTGGCAAACTGCACCTTGATCGGCCCGACATACGCGACAAGTCGTTTCGACCCGTCGGCCAACGTCACTTCGCGCTTTTCGAGTTCCCGCAGTTGAAGCTGGATGGCCACATGCTCGGGTATGCAAAGATGGATCGCACCGGCATCCGCGATCGCCCGGCAATCGAGCGCCGCGAGATCCGGAATGACCGGGTTGCTCAACCGCAATTCGGTCCTGACGAGCCCCATTGGTCTTACCGTCCCGCCGCTCGATTCATAGCCAATACCCGAATGTCACGCCATGCCCGGTGCCGGCGAGCGAGCGGTAGCAAGGGAGGTAGTCGACGAGCGTCATCGGGATCGGCGACATCGCCGCCGCCACCGTCACCCAATTGAGGATCTCGGGCGTTCCCGGCGCGCGGTTGAGCCGGTCGCGCGGCAACGAGCGCATGACGCCGACATCGCCGCCAACGAGCGCCGCGATCACGGCGCGGTCCAAATCCTCGTCTATGACCTGATGGCTCAAGCCGCCCGACGCCAGCAAGCCCACACGCGCATCGCCGGGGAAATCGTCAAGCCGCCGGCGCAGCGCCACGCCCAGATCATAGCATCGCCGCGACGTCGCCTGATTCGGCAGGTCCCGGCTGAGGAGCAGCGGAACGACCGGGATGGGCTTGCCGCCAAAGAGCCAGTCATAGGAGAACGAATAGGCGTCATCGATGACCGCGCCGTCGGGCAGGCGATCGGTACAGGCGATGTCGAACCCGTCCTCGATCAAGCCGTCGATGAGATGACCCGCGAGCGCAGGATGGCCCGGCATGTCGCCAGTTGTCGTTGGGACCGGCC
>DATJLY010000265.1:0-2295 GCA_035509095.1 Allostellaceae bacterium
CGCCCGTGATGGTCGTAGTGGCAGAACCGGATCTCGCGACTTCCCTTCGCGGCGCCCTCGGTGAATTTCAGGAGCTGGATGGTCGGCCGGTGGTAGCGCGACGCGATCTGGACCTCCTCCTCGACCACGCCCGTGCCCCAATGGAACGTGAAGCTCTTGGGTTTCTCGCGCATCGCTTTCTCCCGGATCCAGCACCGCGCCATTTTAACAGAGAGCGTTTCAACCGTGCGTCCTTCGACTACGCGCGTTCCGCGCTCCGCTCAGTGCATATGTCCGTCGAGAGGTAGGTGAGCGGTCTCGGCGCATGCTGTAACGAGGGTTGCGCCGGGTTGGCCGGCGCCGAGCCTCAAGCATGGGAGACCGCTCATGACGAAGGATATGCTTTACGTTGGCCTCGATACAGACAAGAAGCACATCGACGTGGCCGTGGCCGAGCCGCTGCCGGGCGGCGAAGTGCGATACTGGGGGAAGATTGCGAACGCGCCGGCGCCGCTCGACCGGGCGCTGCGCCGGCTGCAGAAAGACGGACGCCGCCTGATGGTGTGCTACGAGGCCGGGCCGTGCGGTTACGGGGTCTATCGGCACCTGAACGGCAAGCCGGGCGTGACGTGCCAAGTGGTGGCGCCGTCGATGACGCCGCGCCGGCCCGGCGTGCGGGTGAAGACGAACCGGCGCGACAGCCTGACCTTGGCGAAGCTGCTGCGTGCCGAGGAGCTGACGGCGGTGTGGGTGCCGGACGCGGCGCACGAGGCGATGCGCGACCTGGTGCGGGCCCGCGCCGCGGCGGTCGCGGATCTGGGCCGCTGCCGCCAGCGTGTCGGCGGTTTCCTGTTGCGCCAGGGCATCGGCTACGACGCCAAGCCCTGGACGAAGAAGCATCGCGCTTGGCTCGGCCGGCTCGAGTTCGCCGCCCCGGCGCACCGGGCTCTCATGGCCGAGTGGCTCGACGCGCTCGACCAGGCCGAGGCACGGCGCGACCGCCTGACCGAGCATATCGCGGACCTCGTCCCGCACTGGTCGCTCGCCTGGCTGGTCGATGCCCTGCAAGCGCTGCGCGGGTTCCGGCTTGTCGCCGCCGCGACCGTCGTCGCCGAGCTCGGCGATCCGCGGCGCTTCGACAACCCGCGCCAGCTCATGGCCTTTCTCGGCATGGTGCCGAGCGAGCGGTCGACCGGCGAGAGCGTCCGCCGCGGCGGCATCACCAAGACCGGCAACGGCCGCGCGCGCAAGGCGCTGGTCGAGGCTGCCTGGACCTTGACGCGGCCGGCCAAGGCCGCGACGGCGACCCATCACGGCGCGGCCGTGCGCGCCATCGCCGACAAGGCCCGCCACCGCCTCGCGCGGCGCTACCGCGCTCTTACCGCCCGCGGCAAACCCCGCACCGTCGCCGTGACGGCGATCGCGCGCGAATCCCTCGGCTTCATCTGGGCCATCGCGCATGCCGCCGCGCCCGACGCCCGCCGGTGATCGCCAGTCTAGCGCCGTGCTCGCTCTGTCAAGGACGCTGCGCGCCGGCTTCGCCGGTTGCCGCGCTACGCGACGGCAATCCTTGACTGCCGCTCCGCGCGGCGCTCGCCACGATCTCGGTCGGGACGAAGGGATGGTCCCCGGTCGAACAAAGGGATGATGATATACGAGCCACGAGAAGGAGACGCCACACCACCGCAGCCACCATCGCCGATGCATCGGGCTGGGAGCGGGATGCCAGGTCAGGGGAACCCTCGGCCTCATCCGGAGCGGCTCCCAGCCCTCACTCGTGCTCAGTGCGAGGCAGCCCCGCGACGCATCATGCTCAGGTCGGTTCAACCCACGCATAAGAGACTGATCAACCGTCGCAGCCACGCCCGCCCCCAGCCCTCTGCATCGGCCTCGCACCTACGCCCAACGCGCCGACCCATCGGCGCGAAAAAAAAGACTCGCCCCTATCTTGCAAATACGGACATAAGGGATGAGGGATTTTTTAATGCCATCACCCAATTACCTCACTGAGCGGAGCGTAGCGAAGTCGAAGGGCGCTCGGATGCCGACGCGGCAGTTCATGCTCACGCTCTCAGCTTCCGGCGCCGACACCAGCCGGCCGCGTCACGCCGAAGGGCCGCACGGCAGGCGGCAACACGTCGGCCAGGAGGCCGCAGTCCGGCTCGATCTTGTCGCCGCCCTTGAAGACGAGGCGCGGGACGAGGCGTGACGTGACGCGCACTTTGTCGCCCTCTGCGTCGCTAAAGACCCAGTCGCCGTCGATTCTATTGAGGACGCAGATGTCGGCCGGATTGCCTGGCGTGAGGCTGCCGATCG
>DATJLY010000266.1:0-9570 GCA_035509095.1 Allostellaceae bacterium
TGCCGGGGATCGAGATCGACGAGAAGACCATCCTCTCTTCGACCGGCGCGCTTGCGTTGCCTTCGGTGCCGGCGCGGCTCGTCGTCGTGGGCGGGGGCTATATCGGGCTGGAGCTCGGCTCGGTGTGGAAGCGGCTCGGCTCGGATGTGACGGTGGTGGAATTCCTGGACCGGATCACGCCGGGCATGGACGCCGAGATAAGCAAGGCGCTCCAGCGCGTCCTCACCAAGCAGGGCATCGAGTTCCGGCTCGGGATGAAGGTGCTGGAGGCCAGGCACGGCGCGAACGGCACCGTGGTCGCCATCGAGCGCGCGGCCGGCGGCGCGCGCGAGGAGATCGTCGCCGACGCCGTGCTCGTCTCGATCGGCCGGCGCCCTTACACCGACGGGCTTGGCCTCGAGACGGTGGGCATCGCGCGCGACAATCGCGGCCGCATCATGATCGACAAGCATTACGCGACCAACGTGCCCGGCATCTATGCGATCGGCGATGTGATCGCGGGCCCGATGCTGGCGCACAAGGCATCCGATGAAGGCGCCGCGGTTGCCGAGATCATCGCCGGCGAGAAGCCCGAGCTCGACTATGACGCGATCCCGGCCGTCATCTATACCGCGCCCGAAGTCGCCTCGGTCGGCAAGACCGAAGAGGAATTGAAGGAGGCCGGCATCGCCTACAGGGTCGGCAAGTTCCCGTTCACGGCGAATCCCCGGGCCCGCGCCAACGCCGACACCGAGGGCTTCGTCAAAGTGCTGGCGGCGGCGAGCGACGACCGCGTGCTGGGGGTCCATATCATTGGCCCCGACGCCGGGACCATCATCGCCGAGGCGGCGCTTGCGATGGAGTTCGGCGCCAGCGCCGAGGATATCGCCCGCACCTGCCACGCCCACCCGACTCTGAATGAGGCGCTGAAAGAAGCCGCGCTTGCGGCCGACGGGCGCGCCATCCACATCTGAGCCTGCGTCGGCACGGGCCGGCGTTCATCCCTTCGCGCGGGGATGCGCGGCGTCATAGACTTTGATGAGCCGCGCGGCATCGACCGCGGTGTAGCGCTGGGTCGTGGCGAGACTGGCATGGCCCAACAGCTCTTGAATGGCGCGCAGATCGGCGCCGCCCGCAAGCAGGTGGGTCGCAAAACTGTGGCGCAGCGCGTGGGGGCTCGCCCCGTCGGGGAGGCCGAGATAGGCCCTTATCTTCGCCACTTGTCCCTGCACCAGGCGCGGATGAAGCGGTCCGCCGCGGGCGCCCACGAAAAGCGGCCCGTCGGCCGCAAGCTTGTGCGGGCAGTCGGCAAGATATTCCTTCACTGCGGCGGCGACCGCGGGAAGCACCGGCACCATGCGCGCCTTGCCGCCCTTGCCGATGATGGTCAGCGTCCCTTCCGCGTCGGGCGCCTCGCGCCGCATCAGGCTCAACGCCTCGCCAAGCCGCAACCCGCAGCCGTAAAGCAAGGTCAGCAGCGCCGCGTCGCGCTTGCCCTGCCAGCTCGTGGTGGCGAGATCCGCGGCCAGATCGAGCGACGCGGCGGCATCCTCGACGGCGAGCGCCCGCGGGACCGGGCTTGCGCGCTTCGGCGTGCGCACCGAATGGAGGGCCGCGTTCTTGACGAAGCCGCGCCGGTCGAGAAAGCGGAAGAACCCGCGCACCACCGACATGAAGCGCGCCGCCGAGGCGGGCGCGAGCCCGTCGTTGGCACGGCTCGCGAGCGCCGCCCGGAAATCCGCGGGCGCGAGGCCGCCGAGCGACGCAACATCCGGCGGCCGACCGAGATGCATCATCAGAAAATCGAGAAACGCCGCAAGATCGCGGCCATAGGCCGCGCGCGTGTGCGCCGACGCGCGCCGCTCCTCGCCGAGCCAGGCATCCCACGCCTCGATCGCGCGCGCGAGATCGGGCGCGGCGGCAAACCGCTCAAGCGGCAACGGTGTCGGCAGGCGCGGGAACGGCCTTACGCCGGCAGGTCGAGCCATGCGGCGATGGTGATCCCAAGCGTGCGCGCAAGGAAGCCCAGAAGCTCGGTGCCTTGCCCGGTATGGAATTTCCCCGGACGCCGGTTGCCGATGCACAAAAGCCCCGGCGGCGCGGCGGCGCTGACCGAGAGGCGCACGATGGCCGCCGAGCGCACCAGGCCCGCGCCGCTGCCGAACAGCTTGGGATCCCCCGCAACCTCGTCGAGGAGCGCCACTTCATGGTCGAGCCCGAGGATTCGGTCGACGGTGCCCGCTTCCAGGATCTGCACGCCTTGATGCGACAGGCGCCGCCGCTCCTTGCCGATCTGCTCGACGCCGATGGTGATGACGTCGGCATCGAGCAACACCGCCAGATCCGTCGTCACGATCTGAATCAATTGCTCGAAGCTATGCGCGGCAAGAAGCGCCAGCACCGCATTGTGGATGCGGCTCTGACTCGCGAGATTGGCGCGCGTCGTCGCGATCAGGCTACGCTGCTGCGCTTTGAGGCGTCCGATCTCGGCGCGTTGCCGCTCCAGCATGAAATGCTGCATGTCGACGACCTTGTCGCCGCGGCGCAGCGCCGGCGGGGTCAGCACCTCGAAGAGCTCCGAATGCTCGACGAGAAAGTTCGGATGCTGGCGCAGATAGGCCGCCACGTCGCCCGCGCCCGGCGCCGAAAGCGCGGGCTGCAACAGCGGCTTGTCCTTGGGGCGATCCATGAGGTCGCGCTCCGATCCCTACTCGGCCGCCGCCCGACGCGCGCCAAGGATGGACTGGCCCGTCTTGGCCCAATCGGCAAGGAAGGCGGCCAATCCCTTCTCGGTCAGCGGATGCGCGAACATCTGGCGCAGCACGCCCGGCGGCACGGTGCCGACATGGGCGCCGAGCTTCGCCGCCTCCACGACGTGGATGGGATGACGGATCGACGCCACCAGCACCTCGGTCTTGAAGGCCGGATAGTTGCGATAGACGGCGACGATGTCGCGGATGAGCTCCATGCCCGGCGTGCCCACGTCATCGAGCCTGCCGACAAAGGGCGACACGAATGTCGCCCCCGCCTTCGCCGCCAGAATCGCCTGCGCGGTCGAGAAGCACAAGGTGACGTTTACCATCGTGCCTTCGCCCGCGAGCGTGCGGCAGGCTTTGAGGCCTTCGGGGGTCAGCGGCACCTTGACCGTCACGTTCTTGGCGATGGCGGTGAGGATGCGCGCCTCGGCAAGCATGGCGGGCGCATCGAGCGCCGTCACCTCGGCGCTCACCGGGCCCGGCACCACCGCGCAGATCTCCGCCACCACGTCGAGGAAATTGCGGCCGGTCTTCGCGACGAGCGAGGGGTTCGTCGTGACGCCATCGACAAGGCCGGTCGCGGCAAGATCGCGGATCTCTGCGATGTCGGCAGTGTCGATGAAGAACTTCATGCGCTATGTCCCTTGGCCCCCGCGCCGCGGCTCCGCGTTTTCTGGTGCGATCCTGTCTTTCGATTTAGGAGTGTAGCCCATGCCCGATCGCCACGCCAGATGCGCTGCCGCCTCGGCGCGCGTTGGCGTGCTGTTGCCGCTCCCGCTAGCGAGCGCCTATGATTACGCGACCGATGACGACGCGGCCTTTGCGCCCGGCGATTTCGTCCGCGTTCCGCTGGGCACGCGCACGATCGATGGCGTCGTGTGGAACGCCGGAAGCGGCGATGTCGCGTCGGAAAAACTGAAATCCGTGCTTCATCGCCTGCCGGCGCCGCCGTTGAAGGAAGAGTTGCGCCGGCTCATCGATTGGGTGGCGCAATACACGCTGGCACCGCCAGGCGCGGTGCTGCGCATGGCGATGAGCGTGCCGGCGGCGCTCGAGCCGCCGCGAGGCATCGCGGCGCTGACGCTTGGCGAAGCCGGCCGCGCCGCCCTTGCCACAAGCGGCGACTCGTTGAGCGCGGCGCGGCGGCGCGTGCTTGCCGTGCTGGCCGACGGCGTGCCGCTTCCCCTATCCGAGCTTGCGCGCCAGGCGGCGTGCGGCACCGGCGTTGTGCGCGCACTCGTGGCGGCGGGGATGGTCGAGCCCGTCACGCTGCCGCCGCCCGCGCGGCCCGAACCCGATTGGCGCCATCCGGGCCCCGATCTGTCGCCGGCGCAGCAAGACGCCGCGGCCGATCTTGTCGGCATCGTGCGGAAAGGCGGCTTCGGCGTCACGCTCCTCGACGGCGTCACCGGCTCGGGCAAGACCGAAGTTTATTTCGCGGCGATCGCCGCCGCGCTCGAGCGCGGGCGCCAAGTGCTGGTGCTGTTGCCGGAGATCGCACTGTCGCAGCAATGGCTCACGCGCTTTGCCAAGCGGTTCGGCGCGCCGCCCGTCGAATGGCATTCCGATCTGGGCGAACCGGCGCGGCGCGCGGCCTGGCGCGCCGTCGCCGACGGAAGCGCCACGGTCGTGGTCGGCGCCCGCTCGGCGCTGTTCCTCCCATTCGCCGATCTGGGCCTCATCGTCGTCGACGAGGAACAGGACGCGTCCTTCAAGCAGGAAGACGGCGTCATCTATCATGCCCGCGACATGGGTGTGGTGCGCGCGTCGATCGCCGGCGTGCCGATCATCCTCGTGTCGGCGACGCCGTCGCTCGAGACGGTCGTCAATGTCCGGCAAGGGCGCTATCGCCGCCTGCATCTGCCGGCACGGCACGGCGCCGCGGTGCTGCCGCAGATCGAGGTCATCGACATGCGGCGTCAGCGTCTCGAGCGGCGCCGCTTCCTCGCACCCGATCTGGTCGCGGCGCTCGAGCGCGCGCTTGCGGCCGGCGAGCAGGCGATGCTGTTCCTCAATCGCCGCGGCTATGCGCCCTTGACCTTGTGCCGCGCCTGCGGGCACCGGCTGCAATGCCCGCATTGCACCGCGTGGCTTGTCGAGCATCGCTTCCTGGGCATGCTGCAATGCCATCATTGCGGGCACGCCGAGCGCTTGCCGCCGCTCTGCCCGGCTTGCGGTCAGAGCGGCAGCTTCGCCCCGTGCGGCCCCGGCGTCGAGCGCCTCTCCGAAGAGGTGATCGCGCGATTTCCCGCGGCGCGGCTCGCCATCATGGCAAGCGACACGCTCACCGGGCCGCGCGCGGTGGCGGACTTGATCCAGGCGATCGACGAGCACCGTGTCGATGTGCTGATCGGCACGCAGGTGGCGGCGAAAGGACATCATTTCCCGCTTCTGACCATGGTGGGCGTGGTCGACGCGGATCTGGGCCTGACGGGCGGTGATCTGCGCGCGGCCGAACGCACCTTCCAGCTTCTGCACCAAGTGGCGGGCCGCGCCGGCCGCGCGGAAAAACCCGGAATGGTCTATCTCCAGACCTATATGCCCGAGCATCCCGTGATGCGCGCGCTGGTCAGCGACGAACGCGACCGGTTCCTTGCCGCCGAAGCCGAAACGCGGGAGGAGCAAGGGCTGCCGCCCTTTGGCCGGCTCGCGGCGCTTATCCTGTCGGCGCCCGACGATGAAAGCGCCGATTTCACCGCGCGGGCCTTTTCGCGCGCGGCGCCCCACATGCCGGGCGTCGAGACGCTTGGTCCCGCGCCCGCGCCGCTCGCGATCCTGCGCGCGCGCCACCGGCGCCGCTTCCTCGTCAAAGCAAAGCGCGGCGTCAATCTTCAGGCGGTGCTGCGGGAATGGCTGGCGAAGGTCAAGGTGCCTACCACCGTTCGCGTGCAGGTGGATATCGATCCCTATAGCTTCTTATAGCTTATCCGCACAGATCGTCGGCATCGCGCGGCAGAATTTGCACGAAGAGATGCCCGGTTAGGCCGCACGGTGCGCCGCCCGGGGCGCAACCGCCCTCGGCCTCGATGGTGGTGTCGGCAAACACCGCGCGGATCGCGTCGCCGCCCGCGTACCAGACCCGCGCGCCTTCCGCCTGAAAGCCGTTGCGGCGCGTCGCGCGGCTGTGGCACGCGTCGCTCGGCGGTCCGTAATCGCGATCGAGCGCATCGACGACGGCGCGGAAGACCAGCGGGTTGGCGCCATGACGCTGCCGTTCCAGCATCACGCGCTTCAAACCGTGCGTCGTGATGTCCATCTGAAAATAGACCGCGAACGGGTATCCGCCCAGACTCTGATCCCGCAGCGCGACGGTGACATAGCTGTCGCCGAACTCGATCGGATGAGTGAGACGGATGGCGCGCGGGCCGAACGCGCGGGCAATGGCGTCGGCGCTTTCGCCCCACTGGACCGCGCCGAGAATTGGCGCCAGCTCCGCCGCGCCCGCCTGCGGCATGCTCAGCGCGAGCGCCAACAGCATGCCCGCCCGCATGTCACGGCTCGCGCAGAGAAAAGGCTTCGATGCGGTCGGCCGTGACCTCGGCGCGCTCCTTTCCGGCCTCGAGGATGACCGTTTCGCCGCTCGACTTGATCTTCCCGCTGATGGCGTGCCCGGAGAGCGTGAAAAGGGTGAAGACGGCGTCGGGATGTTCGGAAGCGGCTTGCTTAAGGCTCTCGGCAATGGCATTGACCATGGGGGGGGTTCCTTCGAGATGCGGCCTCGTTTGCGGCACAATTTCGCCAAAATTCACGGCTTGGCAACCAACGATCGATAGAGCTTCGCGGCGCCGGCACCATTTTCCTCGATTGAGCCATGAAACCGACGTTATTCCGGGGCACCGTAGCGTAGCGTGATAACGATGCGAGCCGTGCCGACCTTGCCTCTTGCAGCCGACGTCGACGCCGCACCCCGTGCGCGCCGGACCGGCCGGGTCACCCGCGTGGCGACCGCAGTGGCCATGTTCTCGCTGCTGTCCATGCCCGACCGCCCGGAAGTCGTCATCGGCAGCGAGCTCGCCGCCGGCGCCACGGCGCTCAACGCGCTTCCTCCCGACGCGTCGCGGGAGACGGTCCGGAAAACGCTGGAATCGCTGTTTCCCAACCGCGCCGTCAGTGTCGATCCCGGCAGCTTTCCGGTCGCGGTGGCCGTCACGCTGAAGAACATCGACCGGGCGACCTGCGTTTCCGCCGAGCATTCCGCGCGGCGGATCGAGGGCAAAGTGGTGGTCGAGCTTAAAGGCTATGCCTCGCCTGCCGCGTGCGGCAGCGCCAACGACATGACCTGGCGGCTCATGCTTTAGGCCCGCGCGTCGAGCCACGCGAGAAGCGCCGGCGCGAACGGCGCAATGTTCTTATAGACCTGCATTTCATGTGGCATGGAGCGTAGCGCGGCGGCAAGCGCCGCGGCATGCGGCAGCTCGTCGACTGCATCATCGAGCCGCGTCACATGCGTGCGAATGGTGAAGATGATCGCGCCCGTCACCGGCAGCTTGCGCAAGGTTTGCCGCTCGACCCGGAGCCATAATTCCGCGCCGGGATCGGTGATCGGTCTTTTGCGCGGAACGCACACCGGCTGGAACCGGGCCGGATCGTCGACGATCGACCAGTTGAGCCGCCAGACCAGCCGGTCCGGCTTCATCGTGGCGAATAGGCGGTCGACCGGGGTGCCGAGCCGCTCGTCATATCCCGGCACCGGCGCGTGCACCTCGACAAGCGGCCTACCCAGTTTTTCCCGAAGCCGCCATCGCGCCGGTGCGGCGAGCGTGGCGCCGGCCAACAGATAGGGACCGTCGTGAGGCGTCAGCACGCAAAAATCCTCCTGCACGAACCGGCCGCAAAGATCGAGCGGGTGCAGAAAAGGGCGCGCCACATTCCATTCCTCGCCGGTCGCGAGGTTGCGCAGCATCGCACCGGCGCGCTCGAACAGCTCCGGATGATGATGCGGCAGATGATCGCCCAGAAGCGCCAGCAACTCGGCTGACGGCGCGTCGGCCCCGGCCAGCGCCTCGAAAACGTCGCCGTGCCGCGCCGCGAGAAGCGCGCGTTTTTCGGCGAGATGCGCGGCGAAATCGGCGTCCGGCTCGATCCACGCCGAAGGCTTCAGCGGCATGAGGCCAAGCGCGAGGCGGAAGCGCCCGTCCGCAAACGGCAGATAGGGCGCACCTCGCACCTGGCGTCGGGCCCCGTTACTTCAGTTCGGAAAAGCTTGTCGGTGCGAGGATCGAGTTGGTGATCGAGCCGACGAGCGGCCCGCCTTCCTCGCTCTTGGCGCGCGCCGATATCCATTCGGGATCGGACTGGAACGCCGCGAAGCAGCGATCGCGCTCGGCGTGCGATTCCCAGGCGAGCATATAGATGAAGTCGTGATTTGATTCGCCGATCGTCACGGTCCAATAGCCGACCTGGCGGAAGCCGTGCTTCTTGAAGAGATGGGTCGTGACCGTCTCGAACCGCTTGGCCAGCGGCTGCAGCTTGCCCGGATTGCAGTGATAGACGCGAAGCTCGTAGATCATGGGTGAAGGCCTCCCGCGGATTTGCCGCGGGATGATCGAAGCGCGCCTCCAATGAGTCAAGCTAGGCCCGGGTCAGCGGGCGCAGAAGCGTCGACGACAGCGGATCGAGATAGGATGCCGCGAGATCATAGGCGTTGGCGGCGTGCTCGAACTCGCCACGCCGCTGCAGCCCCGAAATGACATGGTCGCCGATGAGCCAGGCCGGCGCGCCCCTGATCCTGTGCCGCCGCGCTGCGGCCTCGGATTGCTCCAGCGCCTTCAGCGCGGAGCCGTCGGCAAAGGCCGCCCGCACCGCGCCAAGCCGCACGCCGGCGCTGGTCGCGTGGCGGTCGACGATAGCGGGATCGCCGAGATCCTCGCCGAAGGCGAAATGCGCGGCGAAAAGACCGGCATGCAGCCGCTGAAACGCCGACGGCATGTGGCGTCGCGTCCATTCCGCCACCGCCAGCGCGCGCCGCGTGTTGGGCAGCCGCGTCGGCCAGCGAAGCGGCAGACCGGCGGCCCTGATCTCGCGCTCGAGCAGCGCATAGATCGGCCCGTCGCGGTTGCCGACCGGCACGCCTTCGGGCGGCAGGCCGGCATGGATCTGGAACGGGAGATTGACGATTTGGAAGCCGCGCTTCACGAGATAGGCGGAGCGCTCCTGCCCCGCATAGCAGAACGGGCAGAGGAAATCGTACCAGACCCACGCCAGTTTCGCGGGCCGTTGCGGTGCCGCCAGGACATTGCGGGATTCCATGGCAGCAATTTTATCCGCATTAAGCTAACCGAAATGTTACTCGGGGACCGGCCTACCCGGCGTTAGCATTGCCATCGAGGTTCCGTCATGACGACGCAGCATCCTATGGCCGACGACGATGCGATCGAGGCCCGACGGCTTTTCATTCCCGGGCTCGCACGGCTTTACCGCGGCGGCGCGCCCTTCGCCTATGCCTTCATGCGGTTCAGCACCGGCGCGGTGCTGTTCCCGCATGGCGTCGACAAGGTGCTGCACGGCTCGATCACCCGCGCCGCCGCCGGCATCGCTCAGCACGGGCTGCCGCTGCCGCTGTTCCTGGCGGCGGCGACGGTATTCGCGGAGCTCGTGGCGTCGGCCTGCCTGGCGCTTGGCCTTTTCACCCGGCTCGCGGCCCTCATGATCTGGATCGAGATGTCCGTGATCATCCTGATCTATCAGTGGCCCAACGGCTATTTCTGGACCAACAAGGGGATCGAGTTCGCGCTTTTGTGGTGGCTTCTCTGCCTTGCCATCTTCTTCCGCGGCGGCGGACGCTGGTCGCTCGATCACCTCATCGGCCGCGAGTTCTAATCGTCGCCCGACGCGT
>DATJLY010000267.1:0-6770 GCA_035509095.1 Allostellaceae bacterium
TGGGACTTCGAGTGGTGGTGGGACCAGCCGAACGTGCCCCACGTCGCCGAATTCGTCGCCGACTTCCGCAAGGCCATGGGCAAGACGCCGACCGCGCGCCATTGGTTCGGCGTCGTCTCGGTGCATTCGGTGAAGCTCGCCGCCGAGAAGGCGAAGTCGCTCGAGGGCCTGCCGATGGCGCACGCGCTCGAAAATCTCGAACTGCCGCCCGAGGTCGCGCTGCAGCCGGGCAAGGTCTTCTTCCGGGCCGGCGACCACGAACTGATGGCCGGCATCTTCGTGGGCCAGGTGCATCCGCCCGGCAAGGACGGTAAGGACGATCTGTTCACGGTCGAGAAGATCGTGCCGGGCGAGGAGGCCGCGGGAACGGTCGCCGATACCGGGTGCAAGATGGCGTTCCCGGCGACCTGATCTTGCCGGCTGCATCCGCGGGCCGCCGCGCCAATGGCGGCACGCGGATGCGCCTTCTCCGATGACGATTCGCCCCACGCCGAACCACCACAGGGTGGCCCGATGCTGCAGGTCATACTCTTCAACGTCACCAATGGGCTGATCATCGGCACGTTCTACGTGCTGATGGCGCTTGGCCTGTCGCTGATCCTCAATCTCAGCGGCGTCATCAATTTCGCGCACGGGAATTTCCTGGCGCTCGGCGGCTACACCGCTTATTTGCTGACCCCGTTCATCGGCTTCTGGGGCGCGTTGCTGGTGGCCCCGCTGGTGGTGGCGGCGTTCGGCCTGATAACGGAACGGCTGATCATCCGCAGGGTCTACGCGCTGAACCACGTGTACAGCCTGCTGCTGACGTTCGGGCTCGCCTTCGTCATGCAGGACCTCATGCGCTACACCTGGGGTCCGAACCCGCTGCCGCTCGGCATCCCCGACCTGTTGTCGCAGCCGCTCAGCTCCGACCTCTTCTTCATCACCTGGTATCGCGTGTTCATGGTGGTGATCGTCATTGCCGCGGTCATCGCGCTGTTCGCCTTCCTCCGCCACACGCGCGTTGGCATCCGCATCCGCGCCGGCACCCTCGATCTCGACACTGTCTCGGTGCTCGGCGTGAACGTGCGCGCGCTGCGGGCCTTCAATTTCGGCGTCGGCTGCCTGCTGGCGGGCGTGGCCGGCGTGCTCGCGGCGGGGCAGATCGGGCTCAACCCGAACATGGGTGATGACCTGCTCATGCCGAGCTTCATTGCGATCATCGTGGGCGGCGTCGGCAGCCTCACCGGCACCCTTGTCGGCGGCCTCGTCATCGGCGTCGCCGCCGCGCTGACGACGCTGGTCTATCCATCGGCCAGCGAGGCCGTGATCTACATCATCATGGCGATCGTCCTGCTGGTGCGGCCGCGTGGGCTGATGGGCGAGGAGGGAATGCTGACGTGAGGTATTCCCTGCAGAACCGGGACACGCAGCAGGCGCTGGTCCTGTGGTTAGTTTTGCTGACAGCCCCGTTCTGGATGCCGCTGCTCGGCGGCTACACCGCGCTCGGCGCCCGGGTGCTGGTGTTCGCGCTCGCCGCCATGGCGCTGAACATGCTGCTCGGCTTCACCGGCGTGCTCAGCTTCGGCCACGCCGCCTATTTCGGCCTCGGCGCCTATGGTGCGGGACTGATGCTGAAGTTCGTCACCAACTCGACGCCGCTCGCCGTTATCGCTGGCACACTGCTCGGCGGCATCGCGGGCACGCTGTTCGGCACGCTGATCGTGCGCCGGCGCGGCGTTTATTTCGCGATGGTGACGATCGCCTTCGGCCAGGTGTTCTATTACATCGCCTATCAATGGAACTCGGTGACGGGAGGCGATGACGGGCTTTCCGGCTGGCGCCGCGTGCCGATCAGTCTCGGCTTCACCACGGTCGACATTCTCGGCAGTGACAAGGCGCTCTATTACCTCATCCTGATCTGCTTCCTGGTTTCCGTCGCGGTCATGGCCGCGCTGCTGGCCTCACCGTTCGGCCGCACGCTGCTGGCGGTGCGGGAGAACGAGCGGCGCGCCCGATTTCTCGGCATCCCGGTCGATCGGCACATCTGGCTCTCGTGGATGGTCTCGTGCTTTTTCGTGAGCCTCGCCGGCACGCTCTATGCGCTCCTCAACAATTTCGCCGACCCGCACGATCTGCGCTGGGACCAATCCGGCGATTTCGTCATCATGGCGGTGTTGGGGGGAATGCGGTCGTTCTGGGGGCCGCTTCTCGGCGCCGTGATCTTCGTCGTTCTGCAGGATTACGTGTCGAGCCAGACCGAGAACTGGATGTCGTTCATCGGCCTTCTGTTCGTCCTCGTGGTGCTGTTCTTTCCGCGCGGGGTGCTCGGCATCATCGGACGGAAGACGGCATCATGAGCCTCCTCGAGGTCCGAAACGTCTCCCGCCGGTTCGGCAACCTCGCCGCGGTTCGCGACGTATCGATGATCGTCGAGCCTGGCGAGCTGCGCGCCGTGATCGGCCCGAACGGCGCGGGCAAGACGACGTTCTTCAACCTCATCACCGGCTTCTTGCGGCCCAACACGGGGCAGATCCTGTTCGGCGGCGACGACATAACGAATGTTCTTCCGGCGCGGCGTGTCTGGCGCGGCATCGCGCGGACGTTTCAGGTGACCGAGGTCTTCCCGGAACTGACGGTGCGCGACAATCTGCGCATCGCGGTCGAATCGGCAGCCGGCTATCGCCTGCGGCCCTGGCTGTCGCGCGCGGCCGCACGCGACATCGACGCTCGCGTTTCCGATCTGCTCGCGCGCGCCAGGCTCGACACGAAAGCGGACCGGCTGGTCGGCGAGTTGAGTCATGGCGATCAGCGCGCGAGCGAGATCATGATGGCGTTGGCCCTGAAGCCCCGCCTGTTGCTGCTGGACGAGCCGACCGCGGGCATGGGCGATCAGGAAACCTACGAGGTCAGCGCGCTCATCCGCAGCCTCCACCGCGACGAGAAACTGTCGATCGTGCTGATCGAGCATGACATGCGCGTGGTGTTCCATCTTGCCGACCGCATCATGGTACTGGCGGAAGGCGCCTTGCTGGCCGAAGGCACGCCGGCCGAGATCGCCGCCAACGAGACGGTGCAGGCGGCCTATCTGGGGCAAGCGGCAGCATGAGCGAGGTCAGCCTCGTCGCCGAGAACCTGCACACCTTTTATGGCAAAAGCCACATCCTGCACGGGGTTGGGCTCGAGGTGCGCGAAGGCGAACTGGTCACGCTTTTGGGACGCAACGGCGCCGGCAAGACCACCACGTTGCGCAGCCTCGTCGGCCTTACCCCGCCGCAACAAGGCGAGATACGCATCTTCGGCGAGACCACCACGCGGATGCCGCCTTATCGCATCGCGGCGCTGGGAGTGGGCTACGTGCCCGAAGGACGGCGCATCTTCGCCAACCTGTCGGTCGAGGAGAATCTCAAGGTGCCGCTGGAGCGCGCCGGCCCGTGGACCATCGCGCGCATCTACGACCTCTTCCCGCGCCTTGCGGAGCGCAAGGGCAACAAGGGACGCCAATTGTCCGGGGGCGAGCAGGAGATGCTGGCCATCGCGCGGGCGCTCTTGCTCAACCCGCGCCTTCTCATCCTCGACGAACCGTCACAGGGCCTCGCACCGCTCGTCGTTCAGGAGGTTTTCAAGGTGGTGGTGTCGGCGCGCTATGAGGGCATCTCGGTCCTTCTGGTGGAGCAGAATGTTCGCGCCGCGGTCGAGATCGCCGATCGGGCGTATGTCCTCGATGATGGGCGCGTGGTCTATTCCGGGCCGGCGGCCGAATTCGCGAAGGATGAAGAAAGGGTGCGCGCGCTCGCCGGTGCAAGTGCGGAGGAATGGAAGCCCGCCTGACGCGGCATCACTCCAGGAGGAACGCCATGCTTGATTTGCGCACCACGCATCTTTTCACCATCACCCTCGCGGTCGGGCCGATCCTCAATCTCGGCAAAGGCCCAACCGGCGAGCGGCGCGTCGCCATCGTGACAGGCGGCCATTTCGAGGGCCCGCGGCTCAAAGGCACCGTGACCGAAGGCGGTTCAGACTGGATCCTGGTGCGGCCCGACGCGACGTCGCTTGACGTGCGCCTGACGCTCAAGACACAGGACGGGCACCTGATCGGCATGACCTATCGCGGCTACCGCCATGGGCCGGCCGACATACTCGAACGGCTCAACCGCGGCGACGCGGTCGAGCCGTCGAGCTATTACTTCCGTATCGCGCCACTCTTCGAGACCGGCGCCGAGCCTTATTCGTGGCTCAACCGAATCGTCGCGGTCGGCACCGGGCATCGTTTGCCCGAGGGACCGGTCTACGACGTGTACGAGGTGCTGTAGGACTCCCTATCGGCCGCGATGCCAGTGGCGATGGCCCCAGCGGTCATGCCACCAATATCCGCCGACGCCATAGACCGGCGTCGCATAGGGGTAGCCATAGGGCGCGGCGTACGCGACCGGCGGCTGCGCATAGACGACGGGTGGCGGCGCCACGACCGGGGCGGGCGCGACGATCGCCGGAATTCCGATGCCAATGCCCACATCGACGCGCGCAGAGGCGGCAGGCGCCGCGAGCATCAGCGGAGCTGCCGCCGCCGCGGCGAGCGCCAGGCCGAGCCGGGATTTCGATCGCAAGAAGGTCATGATCTTCTCCTTCCTTTCCTACGATGTGCAGGGGTTATACGCGGTGCGGCCCGCCACGTTTCCGAGACGGGCCGCCATATCCCAATTTTGTCATGCCTAGAGGACCAGACGGCTCACCACCTCGACCAAGCAAATCCACAAGGCCGCGCTCGCGCCCAGGATTACGGCTGCGCACACGGTGTGTGGGCAAGGCTTGACCGTGCGCGGCGGCGCATCGGTGCGCTCCGGCGCTATATGATCGAGCGTGTACCCATAGGACACCATGACTCTGATCCCTGGCTTCCTTCTTCAAGAACCGGGGATGGTAGCGGGGCGGTCCAAGGGGCGGCGTGACAAAAAAAGTTCTCTCGCCGCCAGGGCTGCTCAACGGCTAAGGTGCCCCAATTTCGCCATGATCCATTCGTATCTCGGGATCACGAGGACCTCCGAAGGAAAGGGAGTTAGCCATGTCCAAGAAAGCAGCATTCGCCGTTGTGGCCGCGGTTCTGCTCCTTTCGGGCTGCGGGACCAGCACCGGTGATCGTGGCCTTTCGGGTGCCGGAATCGGCGCTGCCACGGGCGCCGTCGTCGGAGCCATGGTAGGCGCACCGCTTCAGGGTGCGGCGATCGGCGCTGGTGCCGGGGCGGCCGTGGGCGCGCTCACGAGCCCGTCCACCGTCGATCTGGGCAAGCCGGTTTGGGATCACTGACCGGGCCGCGCGCCCCTGCGACGCAAGTACGAGGTCTGGTCTTCGCATTCCCCCAAGTTTAAAGAAGCGATGGCGGCGGGCGGCACTTGTCGCTCGCCGCTCATGCTTGGGGGATCGCGATGAAGACAGGCGGACAACTCGTTGCGGCGGCCGCGGCCATCGCGGCGCTCTTTGCGGCCGGGTCGGCAAACGCCGAGCCGCTGAAGATTCGTGCGGATTGGAACATCATTCCCGGACAGTTCGCGCCGCTCATCCCGACCGTGCCGCGCTATGCGCCCGATGTCTTTCGGCACTACGGCGTTTCCTACATCGTCGAGCCGCTGCACCTGCAAGGCGGCGGCGCGACCCTCACGGCGCTTGCCGTCGGCGACACCGATCTCAGCACGCTGAGCCCGCAAACGCTGGTCCTGGGCATCGTCAACGCGAAGCTCGACCTGCGTGTCATCGGCCTGCAGATCGCGACGGAGATCCCGGGCTATCTCCATACGTTTTTCTGGGCGCATGGCAGCGAAATCAAGACCGTCGACGACCTGAAGGGCCGCATCATCGGCATCAGCGCGCGCGGATCGAATGTGTCTTCGGCCGCCGAGATGGTGATGGCGCGGCACGGTTTCCACGAACCCGCAGACTATCGCCTTCTCGAGGTGCCGTTTCCCGCCCAATTCCCGGCGCTCGAGGCGCACAAGATCGACGCCGCCATTCTGGTGACGCCGTTTCAGCTCGAAGCGCGCAAAGACCCGGACCTCAAGCCGATCTTCAGCGTCGGCGACGCGTTTGGACCGGTCGAAACGCTCATCTGGATCGCCAAGGCGGATTATGTTGCCGCGCACCGCGCCGCTCTCGTCGATTTTCTCGAAGACAACATGCGCATGCGGCGCTGGATGAGCGATCCCAAAACGCGCATGGACGCGGTGCAACAGCTCGCCGACACCACCAAGCTGCCGGTTTCGCAATTTGCGGACTGGGTCTACACCAAGAACGACTACTACTATGATCCGCATGCGATGGTCGATGTCGCATTGCTGCAGAAAAACGTCAACGACATGAAGGCGGCGGGGATCATCCCCGCGGCCATCGACGTGACGCCCTATGTCGACATGTCGCTGGCGCAAGAGGCCGCCAAGCGGCTGGAGAATTGATCCCACCCTATCGATGTGGCCGCGCCGCCGCGGCTCGATGATGACATATCTGTAACTCATCCGAATGAGCCGGGATCGGGCAAATCACTTGCGCAGACAATGGTTGTGCAATATTGGAGCGATCAATGGTATCCTCCTGCGACCGGCTGCGGAGGTGCATCCTTTTGGGGGATGGGAATGGATGGCCCGGTTGACAGGATGGGTGACGCTCTTGCCGAGATCGCGCCCGATAGCCGGCGATTTTTTGTTATCAGCGCGGGCCGGACCGGCTCGACCCTTCTCTCTGCGATCCTTGCAGACGCGGGCGCGGAGTTCGGGATGCGAACGCCCGAAGGATGGGATCGCGC
>DATJLY010000268.1:0-6347 GCA_035509095.1 Allostellaceae bacterium
CTCGAGGCGGCGGGCCTTCCGCTTCTGGCGCAGCATGTCGACGGGATGGATACGGCGACGCTGGTCGACATCTTCCGCGCCGAGGAGGATTCATCGCTCCTTGGCACCGATGCCGTGCGCGACGGGGTCGACGTGCCCGGCCGCTCGCTGCGCCTCATCGTGTTCGATCGCGTGCCGTGGCCGCGGCCCGACATCTTGCACAAGGCGCGGCGCCAGGAATTCGGGCTTCAGCGCTATGACGACGGGTTGACGCGGCTGAGGCTGCGCCAAGCGTTCGGGCGGCTGGTCCGTAGGGCGGATGATTGCGGCGTGTTCGTCCTTTTGGATCGGGCGATGCCGTCGCGTCTCCTCGGCGCCTTTCCCGAGGGCGTGCCGATCGAGCGGCTGGGGCTCAAGGATACGATCGCCGCAACCGCTTCGTTCCTGCGGCGGGGTCGGTCCGGGCCGCTGCCTTTTTCCTAGGCTGCCCTGTCAATGATTAGGCAGTTGGTCGAGATGGCCGAAGCCTTCCTCGATCTGCTGCTCGAACGCCGCCTGGGGCGCGAGCGAGGGCCTTTGTATCGCGTGAGTGCGCGATAGACCGGCCATCAGCCCCACCGCCATCATCATTGCGACGACAAAGGTCCTGCTCATCATTTCCCCATTGGGTGGCATTTGCCGCATACCTCTGCATGGGCCGTGCCAAGTGAGCGCCGGCCGTTCGGGCGCCTCACGCCGGGGAAACAATGCGCAGCATCGCCGCGAAGTTCCGGGCAAAGCGCGGGGCGTCGCACAATGGCGAGCGTGCCATTTGCCCGCGCAAGGATCGTCGCAACTGCGATAGCGCCGCGCGATCGGCCGCTAGTCCTGCGGCGATGCGGACATAATCGGCTTCGTCTTTCGCCACGAGCTGCGGCAGCCCCACCGCCATGAGATGGGTGAGCGAATGCCGGCCGGCGAAGGTGCGGCCCGGCAAGGTCACCACCGGCACCCCCATCCACAGCGCCTCGCAAGTCGTGAGGCCGCCGCTATAGGGGCGCGAATCGAGCGCGACGTCGATATCGCCATAGCGCTGGAGCATGGCGATATGCGCGCTCGTCCCTTCGATCACGATTCGGTCAGGCGATACGCCAGCGGCGGCAAAGGCGTCGCCGATGCGTGTGCTTGCCAACGGATCATCGAGCCGGCGATAGCGCAGCACGAGGCGCGAGTCCGGTACCGCGCGCAACACGGCGCTCCATAAATCGATCGAGAGCGTGCCGATCTTGGCGACGTTGTGGAAGCCGCCAAACGTCACGCGGCCCGTCCGCTCGGCGGGAAGCGGCGCGACCTCGGGCGCGTAGTCGGGCGGCGTGTAACAGACATAATCGTCGGGAAGGCGCACGACTCGTTCGCTATAGAAAGCGTCGGCACCTTCCGGTACCTGAAACCGGTCCGCGATCAGATAGTCGATCGCCGCGACACCCGTCGTGCCGGCATAGCCGGCCCAGGTCATCTGCACCCGCGCAAGCCGTTGCGCCACGGCCGGCAGCCGGTTGTCCTTGTTGTGCCCGGTCAGATCCACCAGCACGTCGAGGCCGTCGCCACGCACGCGCTGAGCGAAGGCGGCGGTGTCGAGCCCGCGCGTCTCGACCCACCGGCCCGCCGCGCGCGCCAGGCGCTGCGTCATGTCGTCGGCGCGCGCCGTGTCGGAGTAGACGATGGTGGTGATCGACCGGTCGAGCGATTCGAGCAACCCGATGAGGAAATATCCCACCGGCGAGCGGCTCAATTCGGGCGAGGCGAACCCGACCCACAGCTCGGTGCCGGCACGGCGGGGGGGCCTGGGCGGCGTCTGGGCCGGCGCGTAGCGCGCATTCCACTCCCGCGCGAGCGCGAGGAAACCCTCGGGTGTCACGCCGACACGATACTGCTCGCACCGGATGCGGTTGCTGAAGGTCTCGGCATAGGTTGCGTCGCGTGCCGCGGCGGCATCGTAATAAGCGATGGCGGCCTCGGGATCGCCGCGCTCCAAAAGAACCACGCCCACATTGTTCCAGCCGGTGGCGTCCTCGGGCCGCAAGGCCGTGACGCGGCGGAAGCATCGCTCGGCTTCCTCGAGCCGATCGAGCTCATAGGCGCACAGGCCCAGATGCATGAGCGCAGGGACATGGTCCGGATCGCGCGACAGCTCGGCGCGGAGGTGGCCCGCGGCCGTCGCATAGTCGCGCGCCTCGATCCGGCAGCGGCCGAGATGGAACTGCGCGTCCCGCCGCTTCGGATCGAGGGAGAGCGCGCGGGTAAGTGCCGCCTCCGCTTCGGGAAAACGCCGGAGGCTCATCAGCACGATGGCAAGGCTGTGCTGCAGATCGGCGCGGGTCGGATCGCGCGCCGCCGCCCGCGCGATCGGATCGAGCGCGCCTGCCGCATCGCCGCGGCGATGGGCGATGATCCCCAGAAGATGCAGCGCGTCCGGGTGGTCCGGAACCGTGCCGAGGACAAGCCGGCACAGCGCCGCCGCGTCGTCCAGGCGGCCGGCGGCCTGATGCGCGTTCGCTTGGCCGAGCGCTTCGGCGACGGTGGTCATGGCGCGCGCCAGTATGCCTCCCGCCACGACAGGGGCGGTAACGGTTTGCTAACCCTATCCATGCCATGATTAGGTGTCGGGCTCGGAGGAGCCGCCATGCAAGGAAATGCCGGCCCGATCACTGTCGGCACCGCCACCGAGACGGATGTGCCCGGCCTGATCGCGCTGATCAACGCTCTCGCGGCCGAACAGGGGCTGTTGTTCATTTCGCCAATCGACGCGGCGACCGGCGGCGCCACGCTCGTCGCGCATCTCGCCATGATCGCCAAAAGCGGCAACGAGACGGTGATCCTCGCACGCGCCGAAACGCGGCCCGTCGGGCTCGTCACCGGCTTGCGCGGCGTTCACCCCGCCCGCCGCGGCGTCGTCGAGATGGGGATCGGCGTGCTCGTGCCGTGGCGCGGCCGCGGGATCGGCGCGGCGCTGCTCAAAGCCGTCGAGGCCTGGGCGCGGGCCAAAGGGTGCCATCGCATGCAGTTTCCCGTCGTCGCCACCAACGCGCCGGCGATCGCGCTCTATCGCAAGCTCGGCTATCAGGTCGAAGGCCATCTGACCGCTAGCGCCGAGCATCGCGGCGCCAAGGTCGACGAGCTCTTGATGGCGAAGCTGCTGGGGTAGCCTACGCCGCGAAGTCGCGCAGGATTTCCGGCTTGAAGGCAAGGCCGTGGCCGGGACGCGAGGGCGGCTTTATGACCCCCGCCGTCACCGGCACCGGATCGATCCAAAGATCCTCGGTCAAGCCCATATCCTCGATCCAAAGCCCGTTCGGGATCGAAGCGAGGAGATGGGAATTGAGCTCGGGGAACAGGTGCGGCGCGATCGTCATGCCCCAGGTATCGGCGACGGCGGCGATCTTGCGCAGCTCGGTGAAGCCGCCGCGCATCGGATCGGGCTGCAGGATCGGCAGCCGCGGGTTCTCGAAGAAAGGCTTGAGGTCGAACCGGGTGAAATGGGTCTCGCCGCCGACGATCCTCAGATCGAGCGCTCCGGCGATCCGCAGATATCCCGAGAAATCGTCGGGCGCCACCGGCTCTTCGAGCCAGTAGACGTCATAGTCCTGGAACTTGCGGCCCATATTGATCGCGATGTCGGCGGTCCAGCCCATATTGACGTCGATCATGATGTCGGTGTCGGCGCCGACCGCCTCGCGCATGCGCCGCACATTGTCGAGATCGGCGGCAAGGCTGACCCCGTGCGCCACCTGCATCTTGATGGCCTTGTAGCCGCGCGATTTGTAGTGGAGCGCCTTCGCTATCATGCCGTCGCCGCCGCTGCCGCGGAAGCAGCAGCTGCCATAGACCGGCAGCTCGGTGCGGAAGCTGCCCCACAAGCGATGGAGCGGCAGCGCCGCGCGCTTGCCGACCGCGTCCCAAAGCGCGATGTCGAGCGCCGACATCGCCATCGCCGCGACGCCGCCGCGCCCGAACGTCGCGGTCCACCGCCAGAGATCGAGCCAGATCGCTTCGACATCGGTCGCATCCTTGCCGATGACGCGCGACACGATCGCTTCCTCGACGCAGGCGGCGAGCGTCTTGAGGATCGGGCGGAACACCAGCAGGTATCCCATGCCGACGATCCCGCCCGCCGTCTCGACCTCCAGCACCAGGATGTTGCGCCGATCGCCGAAGGCATGGCCTTTGAGCCAAGGCGAGTCCGGCCACGGGACGCGCAGCGATGTCGTGCGCACCGCCTTGATGGTCATGTCGGTCATGGCGGGCGGTTTCGCTATTCGGCGGCCCAACGCGGTGCCGCGCTGCCGTAAAGCCGCATCTGCTCGGCATAGGCGTCGCGGAACGGCAGGCCGTTGGGCGCGATGAAATTGCCGGCGCGGTGGCCGCGATAGATGTGCGGATCGTCGACGCCCGGAAGCGCCATCGCCTTGTCCTGCGCGAAGGCCTCGAGGAGGCGCAGGAATTTGTGCCGCATGCGCGCGATCATCGCGTCGGTGGGCGTCAGGGTCTCGCGCGTGCGGTCGCTGATCGGGCCCAGCATGCCGCCCACCGCGTTGTCCTGGACGCTCAGGCCGAAGATGCCGCTGAACACGCCGCCGTGGCGCTGCGCCGCGCGGTCGATGAGCCAGTCGTTGCCGGCATTGTTCTTGAGACGCCAGCGCCCGAACCAGTCGGTCGTGTTGGGCAGATAGTCGATGCCGCTGTCGGGCGAGGTGCCGAGGCCGGGGATCGGCTCGCCCGATTTGAGGCTCGCGCGCATCCCGCGGATCATCTTGCGGCTGATCGTGATGACGAGCGTGTGGGTGTCATCCATCGGGATGTAGCCCTTCATCATGATCTGATCGCGCAGCATCGCCGCGGGCGGGATCACCCAGAACGGATAGATGAACTGCGCCAGCCGCCAATGGGTGTTGGCGGCATCGGCCGGGCGATAGGCGCCGTACATAAGGCCGAGCGGCGTGTCCTCGATGTGGAATTGCGGCGAACGGTCGGTCGCGAGATAGGTCATCGTGTCGCCCGGGACCATCGCCGCGGGATCGACGCCGCCCAGATGCAGGAACCCGAAATGCGAGGTGTCGAGGTCGTTCTCGAGTCCCTGCAGCCAGTTATATTCCTCTTGGATGATGCGGAGCGAGACCTCGTCGGGCTTGAGATCGTTGAGCTCGAAATCGGGGAAGGGCGGCGGCTCGGCGCGCTCGCCCATGTAAAGCCAGATCACGCCATACCGCTCCACGGTGCGATAGGCCTTGGCCTTGACCTTCTCCTTGAAGTCCTGGTGCGGCGGCACGTTGGGCATGTCGAGGCAGTTGCCGTCGACGTCGAACTTCCAGCCATGATAGATGCAGCGGATGCCATTCTCTTCGTTGCGGCCGAAAAACAGCGAGGCGCAGCGATGGGCGCAACGGTGGTCGAGCACGCCAAGCCGCCCCGACGTGTCGCGAAACGCGACGAGCGGCTCGCCGAGCGCCATGAGGCGCAAGGGGTCGCCATCCGCCGCCACCTCGTCCGATTGCGCGACCGGCACCCAGTATTCGCGCATCAGCGCGCCCATCGGCGTCCCCGGCCCAACCCGGGTCAGCATCTCGTTCTCCCGTGCCGTCGTCATCGCCCGTCCTCCCGGTCCGGTGGCCACTTGGCGCCAACTATAGCGCCCAAAGGATCGTCATGCGCGGGCTTGTCCCGCGCATCCATGGGTCGCTTATGCGCTGCTTCAGAGACGTGGATGGCCGGAACAAGTCCGGCCATGACGGTGGAGGGCGCGCTGCCCATGCGCGACATTGCGCGGGAAAGAAAAGGGCCGCGGGGGAGTGCCCCGCGGCCCTGGTAGAGGGACTGTTCTTCCCGATCAGAAATCCATGCCGCCCATGCCGCCGCCGTGGTCATGCGGCATCGCGGGGGCCTTCTTCTCGGGCTTTTCGGCGACCATCGCCTCGGTGGTGACGAGGAGCCCCGCGACCGACGCGCCGTCCTGGAGCGCCAGGCGCACGACCTTGGTCGGGTCGACGATGCCGGACTTCACCATGTCGACATAATCGCCGGTCTGCGCGTCGAAGCCCCAATTGTGCTCGCCCTTGTCGAGCAGCTTGCCGACCACGATCGAGCCGTCGACGCCGGCATTCTCGGCGATCTGCCGCACCGGCGACTGGAGCGCGCGGCGGACGATGTCGATGCCGACCTTCTGGTCGTCGTTGGCGGGCTTCAGCCGGGCGAGCGCCTTGCTCGAATAGAGAAGGGCCGAGCCGCCGCCGGCGACGATGCCTTCCTCGACCGCGGCGCGGGTCGCGTGCATCGCGTCGTCGACGCGATCCTTGCGCTCTTTCACCTCGACCTCGGTCGCGCCGCCGACGCGG
>DATJLY010000269.1:0-14258 GCA_035509095.1 Allostellaceae bacterium
CGGCGCGCTTTGCCTCCTGCCGCGCCGTATCGTAGTCGTTGGCGGCCATGTTCTGCTCGGCGAGCGACAGTGCCATCATGCCCATATTGCCGCCACGCCCATAGGCCACCGCCAGGAGCCGCCACATCTCGTCGTTATCGCTCTCGTCGTGCCGCGCATCATTGAGGAGCGTCAGCGCTTTCGGCACGAATTGAGGGTCCTCGGTCTCGAGCTCGACCTGCGCCAGCTCGATCTTGAGGAGCGCGTTGTCGGGCTTCAAGGCGACGGCGCGTTGATAGGGGCCGATGGCGTCGGCGACCCTGCCGTTCTCGAACAGCATCTGTCCTTTCAATTCCTCGAAATAGGGATTGTTCGGCTCGTCCTTGATGAGGCCGTTGACGAGATCGAGCGCCTGCGGCAATTGCGGGATGCGGTAATAGGCGATCGCACGGGCATAGCGCGCCGGAATGGATTTATCGGTGTCGGGGTATTTCGCGAACGTGGCCGACGCCGGATTGAGGAACGCAAAAAGCTTCGCGACCATGACGGCATGCATCGCCATCCATTCCGGCGGGTCCTTCACATCGGACCAGGGCGACCGCGCGACATGATCGCGCACATATTGGATGCGTTCGGTGGTGAGCGGATGGTCTCGCAGATAGGGATCCTCCTTTTCGCCCGACATGAGCTCTTCTTGCTGGAGAATCTCGAAGAACTGCAAAAGCCCGCGCGCCGACATGTGGGCGCGGTCGAGGAACGTCATCGCGGCATGGTCGGCCGAGGCTTCCTGCACGACCGAGAACGACATGAAGCTCCCCTGGCCCGCATCCTGGGCGCCGATCATGCCGGCCGCGGCGGCGTCCGGGTTGTGCCCGGCGACCGCGACGGCCGCGCCCGCCGCCATCGCGATGAGGCTCGCGATCATGGCGTTGTGCATGGCCCCTTCGTCGCGGGTGAGATGTCCGCCCGCGATGTGGCCGGTCTCGTGCGCCATGATCCCGATGAGCTGATTCGGCGTCTCGCTGCGCAGCAGGGTCCCGGTATTGAGGAACAGGTTCTGGCCGCCCGCCACGAAGGAATTGAGGGTCGGGTCGTTGACGAGGTAGATATGGACCGCGTGAGGGTCGAGACCGGCCGCCAGAATGATCGGCGTCCACCAGGTCCGGATCATGCTCTCGATCTCGGCGTCGCGGATGAACGACAGCTTGTCCTGCGCCATCACCTGCCGGAACGGCATCAGGAAGAGGCACAGGAAACACAGTCCCATGCGGAGAAGTATGCGTGCTCGCACTCGATCCCGCTCCTTGCCGCGGTTAAGCTTGGGTCATCGGACCCTACGGCGTCAACCAGACATTGCCCAATGACCCTCAAGATCGCCGGCCGCGCGAGAATCCCGCCCTTCATCGTGATGGACGTGCTGCGGGCCGCCAACGAACGAATGGCGGCAGGCGCCGACGTGATCCATCTCGAAATCGGTCAGCCTTCGACGCCGGCGCCCGGTGCCGTACGCGAAGCGGCGCGGCGTGCGCTCGAGGCCGATACTTTGGGATATACGGATGCGCTCGGCCTGCCGGCGCTCCGGCGGGCGATCGCGGAACATTACCGCGCGGCCTATGGCGTCGCCGTCGATCCAGGGCGGGTGGTGGTCACCACCGGCTCGTCGGCGGGCTTCATCCTGGCCTTTCTGGCGGCCTTTGAGCCGGGAGACCGGGTTGCGCTCGCAGCCCCTGGCTATCCTGCTTACCGCAACATTCTGACCGCCTTGGGCCTCGCGCCGGTGGAGCTGCCGACGGGACCGGTCGAGCGCTTCCAGCCGACACCGGAGCTGCTCGCGCAGTGCGGGACCCTCGAAGGCCTCATCGTTGCAAGTCCGGCGAACCCGACCGGCACGATGCTGCCGCCCGCCCACCTCGCTTCGCTGGCGCGTCACTGCGAAGCGGCGGGCATCCGCCTTGTTTCGGACGAGATCTATCACGGCATCACCTATGGCATGGCCGCATGCACGACGCTCGAGTACGCACCCGATGCCATCATCATCAACAGCTTCTCGAAATTCTACTCGATGACGGGATGGCGGATCGGCTGGATGGTCGTGCCCGACGAGATGGTGCGCCCGATCGAATGCCTGGCGCAAAATCTGTTCGTGGCGCCGCCGTCGCTCCCGCAGCACGCGGCGCTCGCCGCCTTCGCCTGCGCCGACGAGCTCGCCGCCAATATCGCGCGCTATGCCGAGAACCGCGTGCTGCTCTTGGAAGAGCTGCCGAAAGCCGGGTTCGAGCAGTTCGCACCCGCCGACGGCGCCTTCTACCTATACGCCGACGTGCGGCACCTCACCAACGACAGCCGCGATTTTTGTGCGCGCATGCTGCGCGAGATCGGCGTCGCGGCGACGCCGGGCGTCGATTTCGACCCGGTGCGAGGGTCTGGCACCATGCGGCTTTGCTTCGCCGGCGACCGCGCCTCCGTCGCGGAGGCTGCGCGCCGGCTCAAGGCGTGGCGGATGCCGGAAAGATCAGCGACTTGATCACGACGGGAACGGCGCCCGAGGTGTCGAGGATCGCGCCGATATCGACATAGTCGAATTCCTTGAGTTCCAGCCCGTCGATCGAGACGATTGCGTTTTCGAGCCCCATTTCCGCGCGCAAATGGATGCCGATGAGGCCGCCCACATCGCCGTCGCCCGCGAGCACGAGCGGATGGCCCGCCGCCAAGACCGGCGCGAGTCCGGCAACGATCCCACGGCAGAATGCATCGAGCCGGTCATAGGTCGCGGAGCCTCGCCATGGAGCGAACACCGCGACGGCGCCCTCGCCGCGGTCGAGATCGAGCCGCTTCAGAACGGCGCGTACCGCACTGGCCACCGCGTCCGCGTCAATCGCTTCCTCGCCGAGCAGGAGGTCGGGCGCCACGACGGGCAGGTTGCGCAGCGGCAGCGCATCGAGCGGCGCCACATAGATGGTGCCGCCGCTCACCTGGATCGTGTAATGCGCGGCACCGATGACCGTGGCGCGGATGCGGGCGCCGGGCGCGATGAGGGTCATTCCTTGCCGCGCGACTCGCGCGCGGATCTCTCCGGCCAAGAGCGCGCCAAGGTCGCCGAACCCTTCGGCGAGGCCGTCGTAGATGTATTCCGCCACGCCGCCCGAAAAACTGATCTCGTCGATGCTGCGGTTGGGGGGCAGGGGATCGAGCCGCAAGAGCGAGCCGCCGCCCGCTTGCGGCACGCGGCCGGCAATCGCCTCGAACAACCGGTCCGCCATGAGTCCGGCAAGCGCGTGTCCCACATCGGCCCGCAGCCGGTCGCCCGGTGCCAGCGAAATGCCCAGTTCCGCGGCCAAGCGGCGGCCTGCGGGCTCGAGGCGCGTGATGATGCCTCCTTGGTCGAACACGATGAGCCGCGCGCCGACATCGAGCGCCGTCAGAGCGGTGATCTGTCCGCGCTCGCAGAGCGCGAGCTTCGAGGTGCCGCCGCCGACATCGACATTGAGGATGCGGTTGCGCTCGGCGAGCGTGCGCGCGACGGCGCCCGAGCCATAGGCGGCCATGGTGGTCTCGAGCCCGTCGCCGGCGCTCACCGCGACAAGCTTTCCGGCCTGGCGCGCGAAGAGCTCTCCAATGGCGCGCGCGTTCCGGCGCTGCACGGCGACGCCAGTCAGGATCAGCGCGCCCGTGTCGATTGCGTCGGGTGCAAGCCCAGCCGCGCGGTACTGCGCATCGATGAAGGCGCCGAGCGCCGCGGCGTCGATCGCGTCCGCTTCGGCGTACGGCGTCAGCAAGATGTCGGAGTAGTGAAACGCCTCGCGCTCGGCCACGACATAGCGCGCGTCAAGCCGTTCCAGCACGATCCGCGAAAAGACGAGGTGCGACGTCGACGAGCCGATATCGACGCCGACGCTGGTGAGGCGGATCTCGTCCTCGAGCGTAAGGGTCCGGCCGGTGTTGGAAAAGAAGATCCGGCCTTCTTCGGCCATCACTCCGCCGCGGATTTGACCTTGGTGCCCGGGACGAACCACGCCGGGTCCATCCGATTCTCGACACCCGCTTGGCGCAAGGTCTCGGCATATTCCGCGCGGATGAACGGATCCTCCATCCAATAGGGGATGGCGGTGCCGCCTTCGTCGACATCGATGGCGCCGTAGTCGGTATGGAGTTCGCCCGGCGGCCCCGGTTCGCGCCCCGGCGCGTGCGGTCCGAACCAGGCGGTGAGGCGGAACGGCTCCTTCGAGACGCCGAAATGCTGATGATACCAGCGGGCGCCGCCGGGTGCCGCAGACACGAGCCCCACCGGCTCGTAATCGACCCGTTTCACCACATTGGCTTTGCCATCTTTCCACGGCGTGAGGCCGTGCTGCTCGGGCCAGGTGTAGGTGTAGCCGCGCCCTTGCAGGCAGATCAGGACCGCCGCCGACGTATGCGCGTGAGCCTTGGAATAGCGGCCATTCTCGTGCTGGCCGATCCAGAGATAGAAGGTGTTGCCGGTCATGAACGGCTCGATGCGGCGATATCCGGGCGAGCGCCGGTTGTCGAGCGGCAGGTCGCAGCGCACGATGTCGGGAATGAGGTTGGTGCGGCGCATCGCCAGGCCGCGCACCGGATCGGGCTCGATCTCCTCGTTGGGCTTGAAGTAGTCGTCGGCGCCGTTGAACCGGTCGCGGAACTCGTAGGGGCAGTCGAACACGGCGCCCACGCCGTTCAGCATGTTGATCATGTTGGGCGCGGTGGTGCCGCCCAGCAGCAGCGCCGGGCTCGACGTCGCGTTGACGATGCGATGCCACGCATTGAGCGGGATCGAGAACAGCGAGCCCTGCTGCCATTCGAACATGTGGCGCTTGCGATCGCCCTCGAGCCAGACCTCGGTCGAGCCGCGCCCTTCGACGACGTAATAAATCTCCTCGTAGAGATGCCGCTCGGCGTTGAGCGCGCCGCGCGCCGGCACCTCGACCACGTAGCAGCCCCATTTGCCCTCGGTCCCGAGCAGCTGGATATAGGTCCCGCGCCCGCCGAGCCGTCGCCACGGCTGCAGCGGCAGGTTCTGAACCTTGCTGACGCCGATCTCGCGGACGACCGGAATGCCTTCGGCCTCCATGAACTTGTCATAGGGAGTGGCGGGCCGGCCGAACTTGCCATAGCCGGCCTTTTTTCCGCCGTGCGGCTCGTGCCAATGGACCTGCCCCGGAACGTCGTGCGGCATCGCGACCTCGCTCAGGCGGCGCCGCCGAACACGAGCCCCGGATAGAGCGCGAGCCGTAGCACCACCGAAAACAGCAACCAGACGAAGAACGTAGCCCCCGCCGCGACGGCGACGCAAGCGCCCAGGGACCGCCGCCCGTGCCAGCGCGTGGCGGCGAAGACATAGACCGGCACCGCGCCCAGGATGCCGACCAGCACCATCAGCGCTGCAAAGCCGGCCACCCACAGCACCGACGTGATCTGGCGCGCCCGGCTTTGCGCCGCCGGCGGCGCCGCCGCGGCAGGATTCAGCGTGCGCATCAGCGCGCGGCCGAGCCTTGTCTCGGTGCGCGAGGCAAGATCGAGCGCGAGCAGGACCAGCATGACCCACGCCACCCCTGCTGGAAACGCGCGCACCGCGGTCGTGTAGCCATAAGCGAGCGCGAGATAGGCAAGGGTCGCCGCGGCGAGCCCGGCGGCCGGCAGGTAGTCGGTCAAAGGGGCGCCCAGCAGGCGCCGCCTCGACAAGGCCATGGCCCTAACCAATCCCTTCTCCCTCAACGGGAGAAGGGATCATGGCTCATGGCGCGGCGCAGGACGAGAGCAGGCTCGAGTTGTTGCCCCAGCACGCACTGAAATCGTCCGCCGGATCGGGACTGGAGGGCACCGAGGTCTCGCCATAGGGATCGACCATGACGATGCCGTTCGATGCCAACGTGACCCCCGACGTGCCGGCGAACCCGCCGGTATGGGTGAAGGTCGCGGTGCCATAATCCGCAAGCGCGAGCACGCCGCCCGACGAGGACGGCGCCTCCTGGATCCATTCGGCCGAGAGCAGGGTCGAGGCGTAGTTGACCGTGGTGGAATAGGTCCAGTCTTCGGTCGCGTCGGCCAGGCTGAGCCGCCAGCTTTGCGTCGCGCCGGGGCTCGAGCAGTTGCTTTCGCAGGTCAGGGTCGCCGTGATGCTGTCACCAGGCTCGACCGGATAAGAGCACTTCATCCGGCCGCCGCTGCAGATCGGCTCCTCCGCTTCGGGCAAGGTCTCGATCCAGGCATAGTAGTCTGTGACGCCTCGCGACGAGACGTCCTGTTCGGTGCCGAGCTGGATCAGCGTGTTGTCGACCGACGAGCAACTCGCGTTCTCGCAAAAGCCGCCGATGCCCACCCAGCTTGCCGAATATTCCGCCGACGGAGTGGCCGACGTGCATTCCTGCTGGGTCCGCCGGCCGAACGTAACGGTGTGACACACCGGCGGCGGCGACTGATAGCTGACCTTCGGCACGGTCCAGGTCGCCTGGACGCTCGTGTAAAGGGTGCCGCTTGCATAGTTCGCGACCGCATAGCCCGACCAGTTCGACGTCTCGACCTCGTTATGGAGGCCGCGCCGGATGCTCCCGTCGTCGTTGCGGTGAACCGAAACCCTCGAATGCCCGATCGCCTGCGGATCGGGGCCCGCCGGCGCATGCGCCGTGACGGCCACCAGTCCTGCGGACAAGGCAAGTCCAGCCAGTCTTCTAACGTGAGACGCGCGCACCTTCATCATCGCCTCGCTCTTAAGGTCGATCAACGGCCGCCAATCGGCAAAATCAGCCGAAATTCCCCCGACCCCCAGGAATCTGGCCGGACAGTGAAACAGTTTTGTCTTCGCGGCAACAGAATAAAGCGCCACGACGACTAAGGACCGGCGCTTTCTTTAGCAATGAATTGTTACTTTTATCTATATTCTTGCTAGCGCGCGCCGGCGGGACCGGATGGCCGTGCCATAAAAGCGCAATCACTCTTCGGTAAGGATTAAGACGCTCCTGCACGCGGCCCCGACAGATGGGTCGCGGCACGAGTCGTGCCTGTTGCGCTCGTCCGGTGCGAACCGGCGATCGGCATGTTCATGGCGATACGGTTTCGATCATTCGTTGGAGGGGAGCGTTACCATGGCTGATGCCGCCATACGTCGGGTGCACAACCAACCGGGCGCAAAGACGGTGCAGGAGTATATCGACGAGTTGCCGGTGTGGGCGGATGGGACCCAACTCAAATCCACACCGATGACCGGCATGCAGTGGCGCATTTGGACACTTGCTGCGTTCGGAAAATTCTTCGAAGGGTTCGTCGTGTTCATGGGCGGCGTGTCGCTGCCGCTGATCACCCGCGAATTCCAATTGGCCGAGGCCGAGAAGGGTCTCGTCACCTCGGCGAGCCTCGCCGGCATCCTGGTCGGCACCATCCTGCTTGGGGGGCTGTCGGACTATTTCGGCCGCAAGCGGATGTTCGTCGCCGAGATGGTCATCTTCTGCCTGTTCCTCGCGCTGTTGATCATGGTCGGGAATTTTCTGTCGCTGGTGATATGCCTGTTCGCCATCGGCATGGCGCTGGGCTGCGACTATCCGACCGCGCATATGATCATCTCCGAGAACATCCCGAGCGTCTCGCGCGGACGCCTTGTCCTTGGCGCGTTTGCGTTTCAGGCGATCGGCGCCATGAGCGGGATCATCGTCGGCGCCGTGGTGCTTGTGCTCGACCCGGACATCGACGCCTGGCGCTGGATGTACGCGACCGCGCTGGTGCCCGCCATTCTCATCACCGTCGGCCGCTTCTTCATCACGGAAAGTGCCAATTGGCTGATCGTGCGCGGCGATCACGAAAAGGCCGAACTCGCGGTGACCCGTCTGCTCCGCCGCAAGCCCACCTATCCGGCGAGAGTGTCGCTCGTCTACCACGTCGCCGACGAGGCAAGCGCCTCGAAGCAGACTTTCTTCGCGCTGTTCAACGCCAAGAATCTCCGCGCCACCATCTTCTCGTCGGTGCCGTGGCTGTTTCAGGACCTGGGCACATACGGCATCGGCGTCTTCACGCCGACCCTGATCGCCGCCGCTCTTGGCAGCGGCCCGGACAAGATCCGCAGCCCCGCCGACCTGATCGCGAGCGGCATCCATTCGGCCCAGGCCGCGGCCCTTACAACGTCGCTGCTGATCGTCGGCATCGCCTTCGCGATCTGGCTCTCCGATAGTTTGGGCCGCATCCGCCTCCAGGTCTTCGGCTTCCTTGGCTGCGCGGTCGGGCTGGGCATTGCCTCCTTGTCGATCGACGCGGACGGCGCGCTCAAGCTCTACCTCATCATGTCGGGCGTGATGCTGTTCAACTTCATGACCAATCTCGGTCCCAACGCGCAAACCTACCTGCTCGCAGGCGAGGTGTTTCCGACCGAAGTGCGCGGCATGGGCGCCGGCTTCGCGGCGATGATCGGCAAAGTCGGGGCCGTCGCGACCACGTACGGCTTTCCGATCCTGCTCGCCACTATCGGAACCCGCTCGCTGCTGTACGGCCTCGTCATCAGTTCGGTGTTGGGCGCGATCGTGACCTGGATGTACCGCATCGAAACCACCGGCGTTAACCTCGACCGCATCGGCCGCTGAGAAAAAGAACCGGAGACGCAGTCATGAAGAACACTCTTCGCCACCTGTTCGGTGGCGGCGCAATCGCTCTTGTCCTTGCGGTCCCGACGGCGCAGGCGGCCAACATCACGCTCAACGAAACCGGCTCGACCTTGCTCTACCCGCTGTTTCAGGCCTGGATCGATGGTTATAAGAGCGTCGCCCCCGACGTCGCACTCAGCGCGGCGGCGACCGGTTCCAGTGCCGGCAATGACGGGGCGATCGCGGGCTCGGTCCGCATCGGCGCCTCCGACGCCTATCTCTCTGACCAAGTCGCGGCGCATAACCCGAATATCCTCGATATCCCGCTTGCCATCTCGGCCCAGACCATCAACTACAACCTCCCCGGTCTGAACCACGCGAACATCAAGCTCGACGGCGCGACGATCGCCGCGATCTATACCGGCGCCGTCACGGAATGGGATGATCCCTCCATCAAGGCGATGAATCCGGGCGTGGCGCTCCCGCATCAAGCCATCGTCCCGATCCGTCGCGCCGATGGCTCGGGCGACACGTTCATCTTCACCCAGTTCCTGGATTTCTCGACGCAGACATGGGAGGACAATCCCGGTTACGGAAGCACGGTCGCCTGGCCCAATGTCGCGGCGGAGAAGACCGCAACCGGCAATGACGGCCTCGTCCAGGCGCTCGCCGCCACCCCCTACTCGATTGGCTATGTGGGGATCAGTTATGCCGGCCAGATCGCCAAGGCCGGTCTCGGCACGGCGCTGATCGAGAACCAAGCCGGAAAATTCCTGCTGCCGTCGGCGCAGTCGATTGCCGATGCCGCCGCCCAGCTGGACCCGCGTACGCCGCCTTACGAACGCATCAGCCTCGTCTTTGCTCCCGGGGATAACAGCTATCCGCTGATCAACTACGAATACGCCGTCGTGTCGAAATCGCAACCGGATGCCGCGACCGCCGGCGCGCTCCGCTCATTCTTGCGCTGGGCGATCTCGGAATCCGGGGGCAACGACGGCAAGTACCTCACGCCGGTCGGCTTCATCCCGCTGCCGGATTTCATCCGCGGCCTCAGCGAGGCGCAAATCGAAAAGATCCAATAGCAACGGCGCCCCACGCATCGATCGACGTTACGCTGCTCCGCTCGATCGGGAAAACGAAGAAAATCCGAGTTCACTTTAGGCCAAATCATCGCGCAAGCGGTCGATTTGATGCATCCGCTCGTGCAGGATCGTCACAATGCCGATATCGCCGCCCGGCAGCCTTCGCCAATAGACGAAATGGCGCTCGTACCGGAAGAAATAGCCGGCGACGCCGAATTCTGCCGGAACCGGTCTCGAATTGACGGCGCGCGTCTCGATCTTCGCGAAGGCCTCGAACAGGCCGGTGACATAGCGCTCCGCCTGATCGGGTCCCCACCGGTTGTGTGCGTAGCGATAGATCTCATCAAGGCGATAGGACGCCGCTTCTTGGATAAGGACGGCCAACCGGTCAGGTCCGGTTGCGCGCGATCACTTCGGCAGCGGTCAGCGGCTTATAGGAGGACTCCGGCGCCGCGAACGCGTGAGCGAGCTCCGCCTTTAGGCGATCGAACGCCTCTTTCTCTGCCCGCTCCTTGTCGCGGCGGATCAGGTCGCGGATGTACTCGCTGACATTCTCATAGGCGCCGTCCTCGCCCACATTCTCGGCCACGAAATCGCTGAGCGCGCCGCTCAGTCGGACGGTCATGGTCGTGGTTCGCGCCATAGGTACTGCCTTCGCCGAGTTGTATTCATTATACTTAAAAATGAATACAAATCAAGCGCGAAGGTAGCGCTGAAGGCGGCATAATTTAACGTCCACGTTTTGTAATTGAGCGTAGCGCGGGCCAAAGCACCATCGCCGCGATCAAGGCGAGCAGGATTTGCGACACAGGCCGGGTCCAGAAGATAGACCAATGGCCGTCCCCTATCTCCATGGACTGGACGAAGCTGCGCTCGGCGGTGTTGCCGAGGACCATGGCGATCACCACGGTAAGGCGGGGATAGTCGTATCGGATCATCAGATAGCCGAGAATGCCGAAGATCGCGGTGACGACGACATTCTCGATCTGGCCGTCGATCGCATACGAGCCGCAAAAAGCCGTGCAGATCACCACCGGGACGAGGATCTCGGCGTCGATCGCCGTGATGTAGGACAAGGGCCGCACGAACAGGAGCCCGAGCGAGGAGGCGAGGAGGCACGAGGCCGTCAGCGCCCAGATAAGACCATAAATCTCGGTCTGATTCTGGGTCAGGAGCAGTGGCCCCGGCTGCAGCCCGTGCAGGATCAGGATGCCGAGGAAGACCGCCATCTCGGCGCCCGACGGGATGCCGAAGGCGAGGGTGGGGATGAGGGCCGCGCCATCCTTGGCGTTGATCGCGGCCTCGGGCGCGATCACGCCCTCGATATTGCCTTTGCCGAACGAGTCCGGATCCTTCGATGCCTGGGCCGTCAGGCTATAGGACAGGAACGCCGCGACCGTTCCGCTTTCGCCCGGGATCGCGCCGACCAAAGTGCCGATCAGGCTGCCTCGCACGACCGTCATGGGATGGCGGAACGTCTCCATCACACCGTCCCACATGCGCGTGACCTTCACCGTGCCGAGATTGGAGGCGACCGTTCCGCCGCGGGCGGCGAGGTTGATCATCTCTGCGACCGCGAACAGGCCGATCAGCGCCGGCACCAGATGGATGCCGTCATAGAGATAGTCGGAGCCGAACGTGAAGCGCTCGCCGCCCGTCACGTCGCTATAGCCGACAAATGACAGCATGAGGCCGAGCGCGCCCGTGACGAGCCCGCGCAGCAGCTTGCCGCGCGAGGCCGACGCGACGGTCAGAAGCGCGAAGATCGCGAGCAGGAAGAATTCCGGCGGCCCGAACAGCAGCACCAGTTCCTTCGCGAGCGGCAGCACCGCCAGCACGGACATCGTACCGATGATGCCGCCCAGGGAATTGGCGCTCGCCGCGGCGCCGATCGCGAGGCCGGCCTTGCCTTGCTGGGCAAGCGGGTGGCCGTCGAGGCAGGTGGCGGCGTTGGGCGCGGTGCCCGGCGCGTTGAGCAGGATGGCGGTGATCGAGCCGCCCATCGGTATGGCACCCATCACGCCACCCGACAGCGCCAGCGCACTGAAGGGCTCGAGCCCATAGGTCAACGGCATCAAAAGCGCCAGCGCGGTCGCGCCGCCGAGCCCCGGGATCGCGCCGAACACGACGCCCATGACCATGCCGAGGCCGAGAAAGGTCAGCTCGCGGACTTGCATCAGGCCGAGGAAGCCCGAAAGCCAGACATCCAGCATGTGCCAGCGACCGTGCCTACCTCGTCACGAAGGCGCGAGGTATTTCTTCCATTTCTGGAAGAATTTTCCCTGCTCCGCGAGGATGGCGGTGGCCTCGTCCGGCGATGCCCAGCCGAGCTCGCTGTCGCTCTTCTTGGCCCAGGTCAGGACCTCGGGATCGGCGACCGCCTTGGCGAGTGCGCCCGAGAGGATCGCCTTGATGTTCTCCGGCAGGCCAGGAGGCGCACCGATGAGCCGCTCCAGCACGATCTCCGCGAGCTCGGGCTTGCCGAGGTCTGTAGCGTCTGCGGCGCCGGGGATGTTCGTGTGCGGCTCGAAATCGGCGAGGATGCGCAGTTCGCCGCCCGCCGCCATGCGGCGCATCAGCGGCAGCGCGGTGACGACCGCATCGCCATCGCCGCGGATCGCCGCTACGACATATTCGTTCGAGCCCTTATAGCCGCCGATCATCTGGGCGTTGAGGCCCAAAAGCTCGCTCGCGATCAGCGTCGCCGCATAGGCGGTCGCCTCGGGGCCGGTGGTGGTGAACTTCACGGGCCGCTTGGCCGCAAGCGCCTTGAGGTCCGCCATCGACTTCAAAGGCGACTTGGCGCCGACGCCCAAGGCATAATGATCGCGTCCGATGCTGCCGAGCCAGGTGATCTTCGCGAGGTCGTAGCCGGCGCCGCCGCGCTCCTGCAGCACGAACATGCCGGGGATGTTGAAGATGGCGATGGTGTAGCCGTCGGGCTTGGCGCGGTAGAGCTCGTTGGTGCCGCGCGTCCCGCCGCCGGCCGGGATGTTGGTCGGGACGATGGTGACCTTCTGCGGCAGGTACTTCTCCATCACCGGGGCGATCGCGCGGACATAGGTGTCGAACCCGCCGCCCGCGCTGTAGGGGATGATGAAGGTGATATCCTTCGCCGGAAAGGGCGCGTCCGCCTGGGCAATGCTTGCGGCCGCAAATGATCCCGCCCCGATCAGGAACGCCCGTCGCCGCACCGCCGCCTCCTTCTTGCCGCAATTCCTCCCTTAAGGCCAAAGCCGCTTCGGCGCAAGCCGCGGCCCATTATCATTTGTCGCGATTGCGGCCCCGCGCCCCGGGTCCTATGGTCCGCGCCGATGCGCGAGACCACGGTCACCGTCGGCGGCCAGAGGCTGCGGCTTATGGAGGCCGGCAGCGGCGCGCCGGTCCTCTATCTCCACGGCGCCGGCGGTTTGGGCTGGTACAAGCTCCTGGAGCAGCTCGGCGAGCGGTGGCACGTGATGGCGCCCGAGCACCCGGGATTCGGCCGCTCGGCGCTGCCGCCGTGGCTCGCTGGCGTCGGCGATCTTGCGTTCTTCTATCTCGACCTGCTGGCGGCGCTCGACCTGCGGACGGTCCATCTCGTCGGCCATTCGCTCGGCGGCTGGACCGCGGCCGAGATCGCGATCCGCGATACTTCGCGCCTCGAGAGCCTCGCATTACTCGCGCCCGCGGGGGTTCCGGCGCTCGAACGGCCTTATGGCGACATCTTCCTTTGGACCGACGACGAGCACGCCCGCAATTCGTTCTACGACCAGTCGCTGGCCGAGGAGCGTCTGCGCGTGCTGGCTGCCGCCGACATCGACGTGCTGCTGCAGAACAAGGCCGCGGCGGCGCGTCTGGCGTGGACGCCGCGGCTTCACAACCCGCAATTGGCGCATTGGCTCCATCGGATCGACGTGCCGACGCTGGTGGTGTGGGGAGAGGAAGATCGGATTTGTCCGTTTCCCTGTCACCGCACGTTCATCGAGGCCATCCCCGGTGCCGTACTGTTCTCGCTGCCGCGGTCCGGCCACGCGCTGCATACCGAACGGTCCGCCGAGGTCGCCGGCCGCCTCAACGATTTTTTCGCAGCCGCGCGCGACTGACGCCCAACGGTGGAGGGCCGACCATGAGCAAACTCGGCGCGCTGGTCGCTGGCATCCTGTCCCTATGCGTCATGTCGGTCGCCATCTATCTCTGGTACTCGATCGGCAACGTCGACATGTCGACGGGAGGGTATCTGGCGCTGATCGGCGGCGGCCTTGCAACCTTCGGGCTGGGTGCCGGGTTAATGGCATTAGTATTCTATAGTAATAGGAAAGGATTCGACGAGCGCGCGGGCGGGGCCGTCAGCCGACCGACAAGCGACACGCCGTCGGTGGAAAACGATCACAGGGCTGGATAAGATCGGGCCTAATATAGGGCTCGGGAAGGTGCGAGCAATGAGTACAACAAGCGCCCTCGGCGGTGCGGGACGACGCCCCAGACGTACGGTCCGCGAACATGGTCCGGATCCGGTGGATGTGCATGTCGGAAGGCGGCTGCGCCAGGCCCGCCTCTTGGCCGGGCTCAGCCAAGAGGAACTGGGCGACGGAATCGGCGTGTCGTTCCAGGCGGTGCAGAAATACGAGCAGGGCGA
>DATJLY010000270.1:0-3444 GCA_035509095.1 Allostellaceae bacterium
AGGGCAGGGCCGGACAGCGCGGCGAGCATGTTGGTCCACAACATCGCGCCCGCGAGCACGCCGCGGCCGACATGGAGATCGTCTGTCACCGGCCGCAGGAACACGCCGAACGAGAAGATGTTGACCGGGCCGCCGCTGCACACGAGGCCGAGGACGCACGCGGCGACGATCCACCAGCGATTGGCGGCTCGGATCATGCCGGCATTTCTTGCTTGCGCGCGGGCGGCGCGGGACGTTTCAGCACCGGGAAGGGATAAGGTCCCATCAGCGAGAAGATGGCGATCGAGACCACCAGGATCACCTCGAACAACGAGAAAGCGGGGACATAGGAGTGATAGAGGTCGAACGACCGCGTGCTGATGAAGGGACCAAGCCCGGTCGAGGCGACGAAGATCGCGAACATGGTGCCCATGATCCTGCCATAATATCGCAGGCCGAAATAGCGGCTGACGAAGAAGCCCATCATGTCGACCTCGGCGCCGTTCGCGACGCCGCACAACAGCGCGCCGATGAGCGGGATCGGCTCGCCCAAACCGCTGCCGAAAAGGGCCGTGCCGATCATCAGGAGGACGAAGAACCCGATCGCGATGAAGGGGCCGTGCATCCGGTCGAGGAGCCAGCCGGACAGGAGCCGGCCGAAAACCGCGGCGATCCCCGAGGCGGCGAGCACGCTGGTCGCCGCCTGAAGCGTCACGCCGCGGTCCAGCAACATGGCGACGATCTGGGACAGCGTACCGTTCAACACGATGATGCCCAGGAAGAAGGCGAGGGCGAGCGCCCAGAACCGCCACGACCGGGTCAGCGCCTCGCGCAAGGTAAGGCCCGGAAGCGTCGGATCGGAGAGATGGGGCATCCGCGCGCGCTCGTCGGCGTCCGGTTCGCGGATGAAGAGGAGGACCGGAAGGCCCGCGATGATCAGAATGGCGACCCCGACGCCGATATAAGCCGGCCGCCAACCGTAATTGTGGATGAGGAAGGCCGCGATCGGCGGAATGATCGCGGTGCCGAGCCCTACGCCGGACAAGGCGATGCCCAGCGCCAGGCCGCGATGCTCGTCGAACCAGCGCGTGACCACGAAAGCGTAGGCGGGAGGCGTCTGGCAGACCGCGCCGAGGCCGCGCGACATGTAGAGGAGATAGATTCCCACCACCCACGCGGTCATCAGCGACTGCGCAGCCGTCGCCAGCGCGAAGAGAACGGTGCCCACAAGCAGCACGCGCCGTGCGCCGAACCGATCCAGCAACGCGCCCACAAAGGGTCCGCAGATCGCGCCGATCGGGCCCGACGCCGCGAGCGCGCCGGCGAGCACGCTCCGGCCGACATGCAGGCTCTCCGAGACCGGGACCAGAAATACGCTGAAAGTCCAGATATTTACAGGCCCACCACTGCAGACGAGGCCAAAGACGCTCGCCCCGACGATCCACCAGGGACTGCGCACGCGGATCATGCTGCCTCCGCCGGTCACTAGGGTGCGACTAACCCATGCGCCTCCCGCTGCGCCGCGTCAATGACGGCGCCGAAGCCGGGGTCTCAGCGCTTCCAGCCGATCCAGTCGCAGAGTGCCTCACCCATCACTTGCTCGCGGTCCGCACCCGAAAGCCAAGGCAGCTCCTCGGTGAACAGGGTCACGCATTGACGGTAGGAGCAAGGCATGCGCGTCAGGTCGGTGCCCCAGAACGTGCGCTTCGGTCCGAACGCGTCGAAGATCTGGCGGACATGCCCTTGGATGTTGCGGTACGGATAGGGTTCGCTCGATGTGCCGGGCGCGGCAGACGCCTTCACCGCCACGTTCGGATGACGCGCCAGCGCCAAGAGCCCAGGCAGCTTGACGAAGGCCGCCTCGTCCTTCGCGCCGCCGACCGCCGCCATGTGATCGATGATGAGCCGCAAGCGCGGATGCCGCTCGGCGACCTGACCGATGGTGGCGAGTTGGTCGGCAGCGGCGAGCCCGACCGGCAGCCCCGCTCTTTCGGCCGCGGGCCAAAGCCAATCCATCGTGCCGTCGGTCATCCAGCTTTTCTGATGCGGTTCGAGGAACGTGAAGCGCAGGCCGAGCATGCCTGGCTGCTTCTTCCAACCATCGATGAGATTGCGGCTTTCCGGCTTGTCGAGCGGAAAGCGCCCCAGCACGGCGAATTTCTGCGGGTACCGGCGCGCCGCATCGACCGCGACCGCGCCGGCGTTGGGGTCCCAGCCGGGCGGATGGATCACCGCTGCGTCGACGCCCGCCGTCTCCATCTCTTTCAACGCCTCCTCGGCCGTGAAGGACGAGACTTGGCGGTGGACGCCGTTGGGCTTGCCGCTCGACCAGAGATGGATTTGTGAATCGACGATCCGCATGACGTTCCCTCTCGCAGTTCAGAATTCCGCGTGCAGGCGGATACTGATCACGTTGACCGGTCCGCGCAAGGCGTCGTAACCCGGGTTCTCGACATGCTGGTAGTCGATCGTCGCCGCGATGCCGGTGCCGACCGCGGCCTTGTAGTAAAGCTCGAGGATCTTCTCGAGGCCCGCCGCGGGCAGCGATCCATCGCCGATCAGGATGCCGAGCCCGCCTGCCGCCAGGTAATTTCGCATGTCCTTCGACGCACCGTTGATCACGCCGGCGATTGCGACCGTGTCATCAGGGCGGCCCCACCGCGTGCCGGCGAGCGACAGACCGGCCGCAACCGACCGGTTCACGTCGGTGAACTCATAGCTCTCTTTGTGGCCGTCATTGAGGCTCGCGCGCAGGAACGCGCCAAGATCGCTGACAACCGCCTGCTCGAGATTGAGCGCCATCGCCGGGCGCGAGGAATAGCGTCGAACCGCGCCGAGATCCGGTGTCGTTCCGGTGGCCTCGCCAAAACGCACGGCGTCGTTGTAATTGGCCATGCGCCCGCGATTGTTGAAGAAGAGGAGCCTCGCCTTGCCGGGCTGGCCGAAGAGTTCGTGCCGCTCCTCGAATTCGGTGACGAGCTCGAACTGGGTAAAGGTCGGGTCGATATTCACCTCGTTCGGGGTGTTCGACAGATCGAAAAACCCGGCCCTCAGCGTCCACCAGGATTGCGTCCATTCCACCGCCGCGCCGTAGCTATAGCCCCACGCATCGGCGGCATAATCATAGGCGGCGGAATCGACGACCGACCAATTGAGGAAATCCGACCGAGGATCGTGCGCATAGGCATTTTGGTCGAAAATGTCCGTGGCCGAGAATTTTCCCGCGGTGATGACGATGTTGTCGGCCTGGCGCGTGCCGGCGATCTGATTGGGACCGGACTCCACCTTCTGCGCTTCGCCGCCCAATCCCAGCGTGTAGCGGACGAAGGCGCGTTGCGTCTCGTAGTAAGGGTTGTTCGAGCCGATCTTGTATGCCTCGGCGCTCGTGAAGCCGGCGACCCCGACCGTGTCGTTCAGGCCGAATCCCTGATCGATTTCGGGATCGACATAGGCTTCCAATCCCGG